>RFHM01000476.1 GCA_003696865.1 Acidobacteriota bacterium
CTCCATTGGCGATTTCGAAGAAGCCGGGCTTGGCTTGATCGGCTCCCGTGAAGGCGCCCCGGGCATGACCGAACAGTTCTGATTCCAGCAGCGTCTCTGAAAGGGCGGCGCAGTTGACGACGACGAACGGACGATGGGCGCGTCGACTCAATCGGTGAATCTCTTGCGCCAGTAATTCCTTTCCCGTACCCGTTTCCCCCGTGATGAGAATCGTGGTGTCGGTGCGGGCTGCCTTGGTGGCCATGGTGAGGATGGACTGAAACTTGAGATTTTGCGTGATGATGGTCGGCATGGAAAGGCTCTGGCGCCAAGGGGGCGGGGGAGGGGGCGACGGTATGCGCTCGCTCAGCGCGCGGTCCAGGCAGCGTATGAGTTCGCGTTCCTCAAACGGCTTGATGATCAACTGGGAGGCTCCATGCTCGATGACTTCGCTGAGTACCTTCACCGGCGTTTCCTCGGCGGCGATGACCATGGCGCTCATCCGGAGCAACTCGCGCACAATCCGGTCCGCGCAGTCGCGATCGGAAATACCCTGAGGCCCAATCTCGGTGATCGTGGTCATGATGGAATGACGCTGGATCTGATCCATCGCGCTCGTCGCCGTTTCGGCGATGAGCACGTGGTACCCGCGATGAGTCAGGGTTTTGAGTAATAGGTTTTGGATCTCCCGATCTTGGGTGACTAATAAGATTGTCCCACTCATCGACCCTCCCTCTCTTCATGAAGAAAGGCAAGTTGCTTCGGGGATGGGCCCGGAAGCACCTTGCCTGAATCTACGGCCCAACTCGCCAGGGCGCGTTGGGCCGCGTCGCGCATTTCTTGTTCTTATGTTTACTCGACCCTGCGTTCATGAGTTTCTCTCCCGAATGCGCCACCAATGATATTGTCTCACAGATGGCCATAAATACAATTGGTGGGATCACCTAACTCCCTGAGTATTTTTACTGAGTTGGGGGGCGGGGAATTACGTACCCCCACCCATCCCTCTCATCGCGTAGAGGAGCATCCTCTCTTTTTTTGGAGTGACCATAACTGCTGATCCCGGTGCGAATTAAGCGCCCGCACCGATTCACGCCCGGGTTCCCGATCCTCTAAAAAAGTGGAGGATCCCAGGGCTTCCCGGCGCGAACCGATGATCCGTGATTTCTGGCAACCCTCTGGAAGTACGAGGCTTGCTTATAGTGACTGGTACAGCATTCGAGCTGGCATACGACTTGCAGTAGCCCCCTTGTGCGGAAACGCAACCGCGATTGCGGAGATTCAGGCGGGAGTCCCGCTGAGCGTCCCCGGATGCTCAGTGGGACTCGGCTTGGCAAGGACTCAGACACGCTTCTGTGGAGAACGAAGTCATGAAACAGATACTTGGGTCACTCAATGCATCGGGATGGGTGAATGCAACAGAGACATACTACACCTGCCCGCGCTGTGACTATTTTTCCAACGCCAAACTTCAAGAGAACTACTGCTCGAACTGCGGGGCTCGATTGCTGACGGAGTGTTCCCGTTGCCGAGGAGCAATTTCGAATCCTTATGCCAAGTTCTGTTCAAGCTGTGGAGGCCGACTCAAAGAGACCGCCACAGTCACAGAATTGCCCTAACCCCGTCAGGTTTGATGCTCATGCGGAATCGGAGAGCGATGAATGAACGGGAGGGAGCGGTGAGACGAGAATGCATCACGAACATCATGAGCCGTGGGCCCAGGCGCTGCGGGTGGGCGTCGTCATGGGAGGAAGATCCCATCGGCGTGGATGGGTGGTCTCTGAATGGATCTGGGTCGGAGGTGGGAGGAGGGTTCGTGGGTCTTCTCTTTTCACATCCCGATCGTTCGTTCGCCGGACGGTCTCGGATCTGGTGGTTCGTGGAGCGGGGGACATTCGTCCGGACTCGCGCCGTCCAGAGGAAAGATCCTGTTCGACGATGGTGGCTATCCCCGCAACCGTCGATCCTCGATGTCCTCGCCCGTCAGCCGGGGAGTGTGGTCAACAGACGGTCGGCCTTATGGGCCGACGATCGGGCGGGGATGAAGCGACCGTTCCTTGACATGCCCATGAACGGCTGACGGTCGCGTTGAGGGGCGGGACCAGAGTGTCGGGCCTCTCATTCACCATGACGGTGGAGGAACAGCATCATGAGACGAAAAACGGTTGAAAAACCGGGACGGCGGCAGCCTGTCCAATTCGGGGTTCTCATCTTCTTGTGGCTCACACTGAGTCTGATCGGATGGGCTCAAGACGAGCCGCCGCATCAAGAGGGAATTCCCGCCGCCGGCGCTCCCCAGCTCGTTCATCCTGCCGGATACCGATTGCATCTGGGCGATAAGATCGAAATTCGATTCTTCTATCAACCGGAACTCGACCAGGAAACGGTCATCAAGCCCGATGGGAGGATCTCTCTGCAGTTGATCGGCGAGGTGAATGCCGTGGGATTGACCACCGGTGAACTGGAAGAGCGGTTGACCAAGCTCTATGCCGATGTCCTCGTGGATCCGGTGATCTCCGTGATCCTCAAGGAGTACGTGAAACCGCGCGTGTTCATTAGCGGCGAAGTGAACAAACCCGGTCCCTATGAATTGCGCCAAGGGGAAACGCTGGCCCAGGCTCTGGCTCTGGCCGGTGGATTCACTCCTCGAGCGCACCGCAAAATGGTCATCCACGCTCGGCCCATGGGCGAGGGGCAATTACGAGTGACGGTCATTGACGCCACCAAGCTCTTCGGGCGCCATCCTCACCCCGAGTTGAATCTCGCCTTGAGGGATGGCGATCTCATCTACGTGCCGGAATCCAAGCTGAGCCGATTGAGCAAGATCCTCACCGCTTTGCGCATTCAGACATTCGGGCTGTTTACTGATCCCTTCCGAAGGTGAACGCCATGAGAGTAAGTGAAGATCGCTCTGGGAACCGGCGTCTCTTCTCGACCGGGAACCGGGAGTCGTCAGCAATGGAGATTCGCGCCTTGTTTTCCTCGCCTTCTCTTGTGGAGATCATCGACCATCACCGGCGTACCCTCTTCCTGATCTTTGCCCTCGCCTTGGCCCTGCGGGTTGGATTCGCCTTGACCTTGCCCGACCGGATGATCTGGGAAGATGGTTACCGGTATGAGAAGGTGGCGCTGAATATCCTCACCACAGGCGGGTTCGGATCGCTGGAGGACAATGCGGCCTCGGTGCCTCTGCCTCCGTTGCTCATGGCGGCCGTCTATCGCGTAACGGGGCGCCATCTTCTGGCTCTGCGCCTGGTCTGGGCGTTGTTGGGAGCGCTGACCTGCGTATTGGCCTATCTGTTGGGATACAAGCTGGCCAATCACCGAGTCGGATCATTGGCCGGATTGGCATTGGCTGGATATCCCTATTACGTCTACTTGAACACGATGTGTGAGTATCCCCAGACGATTTTCATCTTCCTGATGGCGCTCTGTTTTCTGGGATTGGTGATGTTCGATCAATCTCGTCGTTGGCCGCCGCTATTGGGAGGCAGCTTCTGTCTGGGATTGGCCGTCCTGACGGTGCCGACGGTTCTGGTCTTCCTTCCCTTCGTCTTGGTGTGGCTTTTGTTCACCACCGACCTCAGAGGGCGCATCGGCGTTCCCTGTTTGGTCGTGCTCATCGGGGCACTGTCGCCCCTGGCCATTTGGGCGGGCAGGAACTATCGTGCCTACGAGCGGTTCGTCCTCATCAATTGTGCGGGAGGGTTGAACTTCTGGAAAGGGAATAACCAGACGTATGCGATGTATGGCAAGCGAGGAACCGAGCTCGCCGCCGGAGAGACGCCGGATCCTCGCTATACCTTCCTCAGCGAACTCGCAGAGGTCAATCAGCAGGTCGCTCGTCTGGGTCCCGTCGATTCGTGGATCGAGCGCGAGCGCATTGGCTGGCGGCGGGGGATAGCGTTCATTCGCCAGGATGTCGGTCGGTTCATTCGACTCACCGGGCAGAAGTTCCTGCACCTGTGGAGTCCCTATCCCGATGCCGTGAGCGATAACGGAGAGAAGACGCCGACGCGGGTCTGGCTGGCGTTGGTCACCTACGGACCGCTTCTCGTCTTCGGTGTCATCGGTCTCCTCCTCAGTCTGAGACATCGTCACCGGTTCGTCTTGATCTACGGGTATCTAGGTTCATTGGCTGGAACCTACGCCTTGTTTCTCCCCACTACGCGCTATCGATTGCCGCTCGATTTCTTCCTGGCGCTCTTTGCGGCTTACGCCGTGACGCAGATGATATATCACTGGAAAGGAGGATGGTATGTCATCTTCAAATCGCGACTCACGTCTCCGGAGAGAGCCCCAGCGAGGTATTGAAGTGTCGGTCGTCATTCCCTGCTTGAACGAAGAGGCGACCATCGGGATCTGCATTCGAAAGGCGCAAGCGACGCTCGAGCGATTAGGAATCGCCGGTGAAGTGATCGTCGCCGATAATGGATCCACAGATCGTTCGGTGGAGATCGCCAGGTCACTAGGGGCGCGCGTCGTGCATGAATCACGCAAGGGATATGGGCGGGCATTGATGCGCGGATTCCGGGCGGCGCGAGGCGAGTTCATCATCATGGGCGATGGCGATGACTCCTACGACTTCACCGATCTGGAGCGGTTCATCAAACCGCTTCGAGAGGGCGCCGATCTGGTCATGGGCACGCGGTTGAAAGGGACCATCCTTCCCGGAGCCATGCCATGGAAGAACCGGTATATCGGGAATCCTTTCCTCAGTGGACTATTGAATATTCTATTCCACGCCGGCGTCTCGGATTGCCACTGTGGCATGCGGGCATTCCGGAGAGACGCCCTTGAGAAAATGCAATTACAGTGCTCGGGCATGGAGTTCGCTTCGGAGATGGTCATCAAAGCCGCCAAAGCTGGACTGCGCATCGTCGAGATTCCCATCACCCTCTATCCCGATGGGCGAACGCGCCCGCCTCACTTGCGTCCCTGGCGCGACGGCTGGCGTCATCTGAAACTCATGCTCTCATTCAGTCCCACCTGGCTCTTCCTCATTCCCGGAATTCTCCTCCTGTTGGGAGGGGGATTGGTGATGATGTTGTCCGCCGGGGGCGAGGGGTCATCTCCGGCGCGCCCACTGAGCGGGGATGTCCATTGGGCGGTCGTGGGGAGTTTGTGCGCCATTCTCGGATACCAGGTCGTTCACCTCGGCCTGTTTGCTCGCGCCTATTCGATCATCCATCGCTTTGGGGAGGTGGATCGACTGGTGGATGCCATCTTTCGGTTCGTCGGACTGGAGAGGGGATTGCTCATCGGGGCGATTCTCGTCTTACTCGGATTGAGCGTGGACGCTCACGCGTTGCTCCCATGGATTTCCCCAGATGGGGCCCTTCCCAACCTTCGAACCTCACTGTGGGGAGTTGTGCTCATGGTCATGGGCGTTCAGACGATGTTCAACGCATTCCTCTTGAGCCTGCTCGGCGAACAGTATCAACGAAAACACGTACCGTCGAAGGACCGACACGCCCGCTCATCACTCACTGTGATCCATTCCAACCGAGTTGCCCAGCAATCATCATAGCTTCGGTTCGACATCGCCCTTCATGAAGACGCTCCATTTGCTGCCCGAATGAGAGGACGCTGGTTATGCCCGAGCGCACGGAGACCAGAAAGCTCTCCCTCCCCCCTTGGCTCCGAGGGGATTTGAGGGGAAGACGTTCGCCGTCTTCTCCCATCGTGCCACCAGAAATTGAGGAGGAATTATGGAGACATCAGTGACCACACCAGTAGCCCTCCATGATGGTCAAGCGGTGACTGAGAGAGCGGCCGTGCGGGTTCAACCGACCCTCCGCCATTGTCGCCATCGTCTCTCTATCATCGTTCCCATCTACAATGAATCGCTCAATATCGACCGGGTCGTCGCCCGCATTCAATCTGCTCCACTGCCCGAAGGCGTGGAGAAGGAGATCATCCTTGTCGATGATGGATCCAACGATGGGACTTCGGAGAAGCTGGAGAAATATAAAGGCGTGGAGAACATAACCGTCCACCACGCCATGCTCAATTTCGGCAAAGGGACGGCCATTCGCGTGGGGATTCGTTATGCCACGGGAGATCTCATCCTCATCCAGGATGGCGATATGGAGTACGATCCCAACGATTATCCCAAGCTCATTCAACCCATTCTCGATGGGCGGGCCCATGTCGTCTATGGATCCCGATTCCTGGGAAGCATTCGGAATATGCGGTGGCCTAATTTCCTCGCTAACAAGATTCTCACCCTGGCCGTGAACGTATTGTTCGGGGGGCACATCACCGATGAAGCGACGGCCTATAAGGTGTTCCGGGCCGATGTGCTGAGGCAGATGAATCTCAGGGCGACGCGGTTCGAATTCTGTCCCGAGGTGACCGCCAAAGTGCTGCGCGCCGGCTACCGCATCCACGAAGTGCCCATCACTTATCATGGCCGATCCGTCGAGGAGGGTAAAAAGATTCGCTGGTATGATGGCGTCATCGCTCTGTTGACGTTGTTCCGGTATCGTCTATTGAGATAGTCATCACGTCCAGCAAAGGAGACACACTATGCCGCTCATGTCACCCAGTCCGCGATACTTCCTCATCGTCTTGCTGGCCCGCAAGAAGTTGGTGTTGGGGATGTCAACGCTCGTTTTGCTGACGGTCATCGTCGGCTCGTTTCTCATGACCCCCACTTATGAATCGAGCATCAAGGTTCTGCTCCGACGAGAACGAACCGATCCCGTCGTCTCACCGGAAGCGACTTCGTCGCCGACATCCATACCGCCGGAAGTGAGCGAAGCGGAGTTGAATTCGGAAGTGGAATTGCTGACCAGTCGCCCACTCCTATCCGAGGTCGCGCGGACGGCAGGCTTAGATGAGGGGCGCGACCGGGGGAGATTCTCCTTCAGCGGGTGGATCGAGCGCATCTATCGTCAGTTTCACCAGCAACCCTCCGTCCATCCGACGGACCAGGCCGTTGACCTCCTGCGGCAGCGATTGAAGGTCATCCCCATCAAGAAGTCCAACGTCATTGAGGTGAGATATCGGGCGAGTGATCCCCAGGCCGCCGCCCGGGTATTGAACGTCTTATCCCAACTTTACATTGACCATCACATCAAACTGCGACAAGCGGCGACCGCCGCCGCATTCTATTCTGAGCAAGCCGAGGCGTTGCGCCAGAAACTGGAGGAGGTGGAATCGGAGTTGCGCACGTTCGAGCTCCGACATGGCCTGGCCACCGGAGAGGAGCAGGAGTCCTTAGCCCTGCAGAAGCTGTCTGAATTCAAGGCCCAGTTAGGCGAGGCCCAGGTCGACCTCCAGGGGAGTGTTGAGCGCTTGCATACGCTGGAAGCCCTGCTGGCCGCCCAGCCGGAACGCATCACCAAAGAGACGCGAACGACCTATCATAAAGGACTTGACTTATTGCGCCAAAAACTGGGAGAATTAGAACTGAGACAAGCCGAAACGCGGCAGAAATATAAGCCGTCGAGCCGAATGGTGAGACAGATCGAGGAGCAAGTGGCGACGTTGAGGCAGTACCTGGAGAATGTGGATCGACAACCGACTCGAGAGGTGGCCGAGGGCGTTAATGAGCTCTACCTCGCATTGAAGAACGATCTCATGCGGACGCGAGCCGAAGTCGCGATGCAGCGGGAGCGGGTGAATGCCCTGGCCCGGCTCGTTCAGTCGTACGAGAAAGGGTTGCGCGAATATCGTAAGAACAGCTATCAACAGAGGAGCTTGAGCCGCGTGCGAGATGTCATCGAGAAAACCTACGTGGCCTACTTGAAGAAAGCGATGGAAGCGCGTCTGGCGCAGGCCCTGGATCGGCAAAAGATCGTCAATGTGAGCATCGCCGAGCCGGCGATACCCAACTACCGTCCGGTGAGTCCCAACCTGTTTCTCAACGGCATCCTCGGCCTGGTGGTGGGCCTTTTTTCCAGCGTCGCCATGGCGTTCGGATTGGAGTATGCCGAGCGCCCGGTCAGAACGGGGGAGATCGTCGAGCGACAGCTCCAGCTGAAAGTTCTCGCAGCACTTCCGGAGAAGTCGTAGGAGGATGAGCGGATCATGTACATCGAGCACTTCGGATTCAATGAAGATCCATTTGGCGTGAGCCCCGATCCCCGTTTTCTCTATCTCGGCCCCGTACATCATGAGGCGTTCGCCGCATTGCTCTATGGCATCAAAATGCGACGTGGCTTCATGTGCCTGATCGGCGAGCCGGGCACGGGTAAGACGACGCTGTTATACGCTCTGCTCGAACGCCTGGAGGACCATTTGAAGACGGTCTTTCTGCCCGGGACCGATTTGACCTTCAAGCAGCGGCTCCAGTTCATCATCGAATCCTTGAGCGGACGACAGGTCGATGGGACGGTGTTGAGTTTAACGCGGCAACTTCAGGATTTGTTGGCCGAAGAATGGCGCGCCGGGAGCAACGTGGTCCTCATCTTTGACGAGGCCCAGAATCTCGCCGTGAGAGAAATGGAGGACATTCGCTTGCTGACCAATTTCGAAACGCCTCGGGCGAAGCTCCTCCAAGTCATCCTGGTCGGTCAGCCGGGATTGAGAGAGAAACTGGCCCTTCCCGAACTCGCCCAGCTCAAACAACGCATCACGGTGAACGTGAGTCTGCGACCCTTGACGCTCGCGGAGACGGGGGAATACATCGAGCACCGTCTGCGCGTGGCCGGATGGACGAAACCTCTTCATGAACTCTTCTCGCGTTCGGTGATCGCCGCCGTCTACGAAGCTTCCCGGGGCGTGCCTCGCCTGATCAATGCCGTGTGCCACAATGCCCTGCTCATCGCTTATGCGGAGAATAAAATGCGCGTCGACCTCCCCATGATCGAGGAGGCGGCGACGGAACTCGATCTCGTCGAAGCGGTGGAGAGAAGGGAACCAGTGGCCGGGCCGCTCCAGTCGGCGCCCTCCTTGGCGGAGCGCCCAGTCCCGCCAGAGATTCCGCCGAAGCCGCCCGTCGTTGAGGTCGCGCGTCCGATGGAACCCCCGACAGAACACGCGGAACGCTCGGGAGTGGTCGAGGTTCCCGTGCCCGTTGAACTCGAATCTCCGAGCCCGGAGCCGCCTCAGGTGGCTGAAGCCGTTGACCAGGCCATCGATCTCCAACCGACGCTTCATCAGGTCGAAGTGGGAGAAGCGATGGCCTCATCCGAAGAGACGATCGATGAGCTCATGTCGGCGACCACCGTAGAAGTCTCTGAGGATCTGTTGGAAGACGAAGCCGCCCGGGAATTACCCCATCAGGATTGGATAGTAGGATCTCCATCACCAGAAGAACCTTCCTCCAAGGGGGGAGAAGCCGAAGAGTTGGCGTTGGAGGTTACGTCTGAGTCCTCGATCCTGATGCCCTCTTCCCAGAAGTGGGAGGAGGCCGAGGAGCCGGTGACTGAGGCTCATCAGCTTCATGAGGCGCAGCATTTCGCGCCCAGCGTCGAAGAGATTCCTCGACGAGAGGACATAACCGCAGCCGAAGTGGATGAGCCCGCGGTGACTCCATCGTTGGAGATCGAGCCGGAGGCCGAGGAACCTCCATCCGCAGAGGAGGCGAAAGGAGCGCCGGTCGTTATGGACATACCTGACATTGAAGACGCGATTGAGGAAGTCGATGTGGATGTGGACGTCGTGCTGGAGCCCGATATCGCCTCCGCCCCGTTCGCCGTGGAAGAAGAAGATTGGAGCGTACCCGTCATCGAGCCGATGAGTCCCGAGGATGTTCTTCAATCACCAGAACCGGAAATCGATGAGCGAATTGAAATCGAACTTCCTTCAGAGGCGGTGGCTTCCGATGCGATAGCTTCGGCGGTCGAGGGGGCCGTATTGGAGGAGGCGACATCAGAGGCCATGGAGCCGCTTCAAGTGGAGGAGAGGACGTCGACTCCTTTGACCGAAGGTCCCACGATATTTCCCTCGGTGGACACAGTGCCCATCGCCAGGTCGGTTGACAATGAGGAACGACGAGCCTCGGCCGAGATCCGCCGCGCATTGGAGGAGAGCGTGACCTCAGTCTTGGCCATGGCCACACCGTCCTCGAAAGTTCGAAGAACGACAGGGCCACCACCTGGCGCATCTTTCGATGCCGTGCTCGATGAGATTGAAGAGTTCATCGCGCTTCGAGAGGGGGTGCTTCCCGGGTCTCCTCTCAATGGCCATTCTCGCGGGCTATCGACGGCTGGTGGACCAACGGGGACGGCACAACCTGCTCCCGGCGCATCGCACCGTTCGCATCGCACCGCTCCTGATGAGCCCTCTCTGCTCGCTCTGGAGCGAGCGAGCGCCCCATCACCACCGCCGACGGCGTGGATGATCCTGCTCTCTCTGGTCGCTCTCACTTTTGGTGTGGTCATTGGGATTTATCTCCGCCCTCATTTGCAAGAGGTGTTGAAACAAGCGGGCCTGCCCACGGTGGCGGCCCCGGAGAAGACGTCGGTCGCCGGACCAACGCCTCCTGCCGAAATGAAGACCTCGCCCTCGACGTCCGTTCCTACAGCGGCCGATGTCGGCAAGCCTTCGACGGCCACTCGGTCGACTCCTCTCCCGGTGGCTCGGCCAACCATACCGGAACCGCCGGCACGCCATCTCTCGTCTCGAAAAGCGAACGTTCGCTATGTGAGCGTCCGGCGAGGTGACACATTGGGCAAGATCCTTCGACGTCATTATGGGTATGTCAATAACCGCCTCGTTCAAGCCGTTCAGGCTGTGAATCCAGAAGTGAAGGACTGGAATCTTCTGGAGGTCGGTCAGCGACTTCGGCTTCCTGTAGATCCCGAAGCCGTGCTCTCCAACCAGCGGTGAATGCCCTCGGAGAAGAGCGCCTGCCGAACGCACCTATCATCATCGTCAATGCCACTCTCACAATGAAGAGGCGATGGGGATCGTAATCTTCTCGCCTTTCATCGCTGTCCGACCAAGAAACTGAACCATTCGCCGATCCGATCCCATCAATCTTTATCCTGGAGGAATCCATGAGTCGTTACGCCCGCGTATTAGATCGTCTCCGAAGTCCAACCCCTGACATGTCTGTTCCCCAAACCGAATACCCGGTAGACATTTCTCCCCGCTCCGAGGCCACATCGGGTTCACCCTGCCATCAGCACTGGCGCGAGGAGCTGAACCGATTGCGGGGGATCGTCGTCCTGGCCAATCAGTTACACGGAGTCCAAACGCTTCTCATCTGTGGAACGCGCCAAGATGATGGTGCCTCGTCGGTGGCCAGTCATCTGGCCGTCGCGCTGGCCGAGGTCGGGCGGGGGCGCGTGGCGTTCGCCAATGCTCGTGGAACCACGTCCAATGGAGCGCATCCGCTGGATGCTGCCTTGGTTGGATCGGATCGCAAAATGGGTGTGGCGGCCAGCAGTAGCCTCTGTGTGCGACGGACGTGCATCACCAACCTCGACGTGGTGACCAGCCGGCAAAATGGTGATTCCATCATGACATTGCTTCAGCCGGCCGATCTGGTGCGTCGCCTGCGCAAGCAATTCAGTTACGTCATCCTCAGCGCCCCCCCGGTGATCACCCATCCGGATACGCTCTTGTTGGCCACCAAAGTCGATGGCGTCATCTTGATCGCTACCGCTCATCGGACGCGGCTCGATGATCTGGAGGTCGCCAAAACAGAGTTGGAACACGTGGGAGCCAATATTCTCGGCGTGGTATTGAACGCCTATCGAGAGCTTCTCCCCCGTGTCCTCAGAAGTCGATCCTCGTGACGGAATGGTGTCCCTCCTTGTATGACACGTGATACGACCTGGAAAGGGATCAGCAGCTTTGCCATGGAGGGGGCTCCTCCGCGCATCATCTTGAGTCCCTATCGGATCTCTTCCAGGTCGTATCGATCGACGGCGAGCGAGGAAGTGTCCCTCAGGGAGGCGCGAGATCGGTCGTGTCCAGGAGTCCTTCATGAAACGCGGAATGATTGGCTCAGCTTGGTTTTCGTCAGGGAAATCCCGTGCGGCGTCCTGGCAGCAATTCTGGGAGATGATGGCACTCAGTGCCGATCCTCTGCTGGCTACCGATTTGGTCGAGGTGACCGATCTTGATGAACGGTATGAAGCCATGTGTGAGGAGCTGCGGTCTCTCCTGGAGTTGACCGGGTCGGACCGCTTCCTCAATGTGGGATGTGGGGCGGGCCTTTTCGAATCCCGGCTCGATGGAGCGGTGCGCCAGATCGTGGGATTGGATCTCGCTTGGAACATGCTCATCAAAGCGCGGGCGCTCAATGACCACCGCGGACGGGTGGCCCTGTTACAAGGTACGGCCACGGCGTTGCCGTTTGTCGATTGCACATTTGATCGGATCCTCGCCAATAGCGTAACCCACTATCTCTCCGCCACCGAGTTGAGTGCGATGCTGGCAGAACTTCGACGGGTACTGAGACCAGAAGGACGCATCGTCATCGGCGATGTTGAGGAGCCGGCTCCACCACTCATTGAGCGTCTCCGTCGTATTGCTCGTCGCGAGGGAATGATCGGGGTCCTCCGTCGGTGCTTTTCCCGACTCCTCGGCCCCATAGCGCGGCTCTATCGGCGCGTTCGAGAGTACTATCTGGTGGCTCGGGGGCGATTGCATCCGGTGGAGAAACCCGCTCCTATTATTCGGCATCGCCGGGAAGACCTCTTACGATTGGCTGCCGATCAGGGATTTGAGGCGCGCATCGTGGAGCAGGGCGCGGGAGCCTTGTTCTCCAACCGTTTCAACATGATCCTGACGGTGAAAACGAGTCGCCTCAAATCGAACCATCACTCATAACAGTTCTCCCACCTGGAGGGAAAATGGAAAAAGTCATCGTCGTCGGAGCCGGGCCGGCTGGATTGGTCGCCGCGCTGGAATTCGTTCAACATGGTTATGACGTTATCGTCGTGGAAAAAGCCCCGCACATTGGGGGGCTCCATCGGTCGTTCCATTACGGACCGTTCACCTTCGATGTTGGAGTTCACTGTTTTGATACCACCGACCGAGAGGCCACCGAATATATATTGAGCATTTTGGATGAAGATTATCGCCTGCTCCCTCCGCGCGCCGCTTATTATCTGCGTGGGAGATATCTGCGCGATCCGTTGAACAATCTCACGGAACTGTTGAAGTTACCCGCGCCACTATTGATCCGTGGGTTGGTGGATTTCGCCTTGCGACCTCGACGATGGCGAGGAGCGAGCTTGGAAGAGTTCGGGCGATCGATGTATGGGACGGCTTTCTCGCGCCATCTGGTCAAAGCGCCGGTGGAGAAAGTCGTTCAGTGGTCCTGTGCTGATCTGCATCCCGATGCCGCTCATTTGCTCAATGTGAACATTCCCGATCATCGCCTCACCGGATCGGAGCTGGTGGGCAAGGTGGTCAAAAAACTCCGAGGATCGTGGCATCGAGGGAATGGGAAGTCGACCGAGGCTTTCCAGCTCTATCCGGCCAGTGGTGGTTTCGAAGTGTTCGTGCACAAATTGGCGCAGCGGGTCCGCCAACGAGGGGGAGTCATCCTCACCGGGGCCCGCATTTCGGCGATTCGCTGTCGACAAGGACGGGTCGTCTCCGTAACCATCGATGGCCGGGAACATCCAACCGATTGGCTCGTTTGGTCGGGGAACTTGAATGGCCTGATGCGCTTGTGGGGCCTGGAAATCGATAGCATCCCGGTCTCGGCGATGATCCTGTACAACCTGGAAGTGAAGGGAGATCCGCTGACCGATTATCTGTGGATTGAATGCTGGGAGCCATCCCTCCTGATGAGCCGGGTGTCCTATCCATCTTCGTTCCGCCGGGAAAATGCTCCACCCAACTACCATGGTCTCAGCGTGGAAGTGCCTTGTCGAATCGGCGATCGGCGCTGGGTGGCTCCGGAGACATTCATCGATCGGGTGAAGCAGGATTTGACGATCATGGGACTCCTCACTGACGGGACGGAGGTCGCCGCCTGCCATATCGAGCGAATCCCTGCGGCTTTCCCCATCCTCCCCCGTGACTATAAGCCGAGAGTGGATCGAGCCAAGAAGATCGTGCATCGACGGGCTCGTAACCTCGTGCTCATCGGTGCGGCTGCCGGTCGCGTCGGCAAAATGCAGAATGACCAGATCACCTTCGCCCGCCGAATGGCTCAGCGGATCATCATGACGCAAACGGCCGTTCCAACAGTTTAGCTCAAGGAGGACGCGAATTCTATGTGCGGTATTGCCGGACTGTTTCACATCGATGGAAGGCGATCGATATCACCCGAAGTGCTCGCCGACATGGTGGCAGCGCTCAACCACCGGGGGCCCGATCAATCGGGAATATGGACCGAGGGCTCGGTAGGATTGGGAAGTGCCCGATTGAATATCATCGATCTGGTGACCGGGAGGCAGCCCATCCACAACGAAGACAAAACGATCTGGGTTGTTCTCAACGGCGAGATTTACAACTATCCGGAACTGCGACGTCGACTGATGTCCGC
>RFHM01000477.1 GCA_003696865.1 Acidobacteriota bacterium
GAAGATGATGGAACTCATCGCCCTCACGCGCGACGTCAGTCCCAGCATAGAGAGGTGCCAACTGACCTATCTTCCCCGGCAGCCCATAGACGTGGAGAAGGCCATCGAGCAACACCGAGCGTACGAACGATGTCTGAGACAACGAGGTGTACGCGTCGTCCGGTTACCCAGCGAACCAGATTGTCCCGACGCCGTGTTCGTCGAAGACACGGCCGTGGTGGTGGATGAGATAGCCATCATGGCGCGTATGGGGAGCGACCGAAGGCAACCGGAAGTCCGTAGCGTCGCCGCCGCCCTCCGCCACTATCGTCCAGTTACGTTCCTGCGCGCACCGGCTCGACTCGATGGGGGCGATGTGCTTCGCGTGGGTCGGACGGTTTATGTCGGTGCGTCCAGACGAACCAACCGAGCGGGCATCGAAGCATTGGAGAAACTCCTCGATCCATATGGATATCGGCTCATCCCGATAGAGGTCACCGGATGCCTCCACTTGAAGACGGCCTGTTCGTTCATCGGCCGTCAAACGTTTCTCGTCAACAGGGCCTGGATCGAGACATCGGCTCTGCGAGATGTTGATCTCATCGACGTTCATCCCCAAGAACCCTGGGCGGCCAATGCGCTCCTCATTGGGGACGTCGTGCTATTGCCCGCCGCCTTCCGGCGAACGCGTCGCCGCCTGGAAGCGCGCGGATTTCGCGTCCATCCCGTGGACATCTCAGAATTCCAGAAAGCTGAAGGCGGACTGACCTGCTTGAGCATCATATTCGAGAAGGGAGGATCTCCAGTCGCCAACCGGCCATCCATGGATGCAACGTGCTCTTGATGACTGTCAAGACACAGTAAAACAAGACGGCCATTCAGCGAGCCAAGAGACAGATGTTGCGCCTCATCGACAAAGCGTCGAAAACGCCACCCCGCCATTCAACGTGGTGGGACAGCCCGCGGACTGATGCCCGAAGGGATGACGCATCGGCGCCAAGATAAGCGATGACTCGTGATTGGCATACTGTTGGCTTTTTGACTCTCTCTCTGTTTGGCGATACAATTTTCAACCGTGGATGGTAAGGAGAACCTTCAATGGACGTACGTCAATTAGAAGAGCATTTGGATCACATTGAACAGGAAGTACAGACACTTCGGCGTGAGATAGCTCTGCTACGGCAAATGGGTGAGTCCCCGGTGGCGAGCATCGAGTCTCTACAACGAGCATCCTGTATCATCGCGCGAAGAATGCGAGCGGCTTTTGACCAGCTCGGAATTCCCGATCAACCCACCATGAGCATACGTGAACTGCAAGCGGCACTGGGAACCGCCCTGCCCGCCAATGCTCTCACGCACTCGGTGCTTCGAATGAGAGAAGAGTGATTGATGAACTTCTTCTATTTTGACGCCAGTGCCATCGTGAAGCGCTATTCATCAGCCGAGCATGGCGCGGATCTCGTCAATGATCTCTGGATGAGCCTTCCCGCCGACACATTGAGTCGAGGATGCCTGGAGATTGGTATTGGAGAAGTGGTTTCTGCCCTTGTTCGTCAACGAAATGATGGTCGCCTCACCAACGAACTATTCAAGCAAGCTCTCGCCCTCTTTCGGCAGGAGATCATTGATGAACGTACTTTCCTGAAGGTGCCCATCCATTCGGAACATATTCAGAAGTCGCTCATTCTCATCGTACAACATAATCTGAACGCGACTGATGCGCTCATCCTGCAATCAGCGCTTGAGCTTCTTCGCCTTTTTGAGGGAGGTGATATCCGTCTGGTGCTCGTGACAGCCGATGAACGCCTCGCCCGAGCAGCAACGGCGCATGAATTAGTCGTTTTCAATCCAGAAGTCAACACGAGGAGCGATTTGAACGCGCTTCTGAGCGCATCGACTGGATGAGGTTGAACCCTCCAATCATGATGGTCGTTCTCGCTGCCTCCACGGTGCACCCGTGAGTGGGATTGTGAGGCCCGCTCCGGAATCACCTCCCTGCTCGCCTTCTGGCGAACGCGTCGCCGCCTGGAAGCGCGCGGGTTTCGCGTCCATCCCGTGGACATCTCAGAATTCCAGAAAGCCGAAGGCGGACTGACCTGCTTGAGCATCATTTTGGAGAGCGACCGCAGTCCCAGCAGTTCGCGCTCGCCCACATCGATCGCCCCCTGATCCGACGGTCACCAGGGGAACTCCTTTCGATCCTGGAAGAATCCTCCACTCGGCCCATCATCGGGGAGCAACGCGAGCCATACGGGCGTGTCGGCTCCCTCCTGGATCGACCTTTGCGCTCGAGGGCCGCCCATCTCCGTCTTCACCCACCCCGGACAGGCGGAATTGATGAGAATATTGCTTCCCTTCACCTCCTCGGCCAGAACGCGCGTCACGGCATTCAATGCCGCCTTGGACATCCGATAAGCGAGATACAAGCCATCCATCTCGCTCAATGATCCAATGCTGCTCGACATGTTGACGATTCTGCCATAGTTGTGCCGTCTCATGAGCGGGATGAACGTCTGACAGAGGACCAGTGGCCCATAGACGTTCGTCTCCATGGTCCTCCTCACCGTCTCCAGATCAACGTCCAGTCCGGCCACTCCCTTATCTATGAAGATGCCCGCGTTATTGACCAGAATGTCCAGTCTCCCGAATTCCCTCTTGACATAGTCGGCCACCCGCTCAATGCTGACCGGATCGGTGACGTCGAGTTGATGAAAGACGACGTCCAATCCCTCCCGGTTCAGCTCCTCGCAGGCGGCCCTCCCTCTATTCTCATCGCGAGCCGTCAAAATGACCTTCACGCCTCGCCGAGCCAACTGTCGACAGATTTCCAAGCCGATGCCTCGATTGGCACCCGTGACGAGGGCAATTTTTCTCTCCGCCATTGGTTTTCCTGCTCCCATCGAGATGTCATTCTCCTCCAATCAGCGAGCTCCTGAGCACACCGGAGAGCGTTCTTCGTTCTCCGGCGGTGAATCGAATACGAAGCATGCATTATAATGAGGGGTCGGAGAGAATGGCCAGACCACGGGGAGACGAGATCATGACGATCGACCTCGAACGGGCCCGGCGGGAGACTCCCGGTTGTGAGCAGGTCATACACTTCAATAACGCCGGCGCGGCGCTCATGCCCCGACCGGTGCTCGATGCCGTGATCGGACACCTGCAACTGGAAGCGCACATGGGTGGCTACGAAGCGGCCGAACGAGCGCGCCCGGCCATTGAACATGTCTATGACGCGGTGGCCGAACTCATCGGATGTCATCGCGATGAGGTTGCTCTCGTGGAAAATGCCACTCGCGCCTGGGACATGGCGTTCTATGCGATTCCCTTCGCCGAAGGCGATCGCATCCTCACCGGGATGGCCGAATATGCCAGCAACTACATCGCCTTTCTGCAGGTCGCTCGACGGACCGGCGTTCGGATCGAGGTCATCCCCAACGACGAACACGGTCAGATCTCTGTGACGGCACTTCGCCAGGCGATCGATGAGCGGGTCAAACTCATCGCCATCACTCACGTTCCGACGAACGGCGGCCTGGTGAACCCGGCAGCGGCCGTGGGGCGGGTGGCGCGCGAAGCGGGCATTCTCTACCTGCTCGATGCCTGCCAATCGATCGGGCAGATGCCCATCGACGTCAACGCCATCGGCTGCGACATACTCTCGGCCACCGGGCGCAAGTTCCTCCGCGGCCCGCGCGGGACGGGATTCCTCTACGTACGGCGAGAGGTTCTCCATCGCCTCGAACCGCCCTTTCTCGATCTTCACGCGGCCCAATGGACGGCCAGAGACCGCTATGAGATCCGCCCCGATGCGCGCCGGTTCGAGAGCTGGGAAGCCAACTACGCCGGTCACATCGGTCTCGGCGTGGCCATCGATTATGCTCTCGGATGGGGATTGGAGGCCATCTGGGCGCGCGTCACCGATCTGGCCGCCACGCTCCGCCGTCAACTCGAAGACATTCCCGGCGTCACCATACGGGATCTGGGAACCACGCTGTGCGGCATCGTCTCGTTCACCGTCGACGGTCGAGACGCCGAGACGATCCGCAAGCAATTGGCTCGACATCGGATCAACGTCTCCGTCTCGCAGCAAAGCTCCACTCGCCTGGATATGGAGGCTCGCGGGTTGTCCGACCTGGTTCGCGCCTCGGTACATTATTACAACAGCGAAAATGAGATCGAACGATTTTGCGCCACACTGCGATCGATTGTATGATGAATGAGAGGAGGCCTGGAGCACTGCCGAGGAGGAGATGATTCGGCGAGTGAAGGATGGCGATTTTTGAGAACCTGTCGCGCGCCGCCATCGTATGGGACGGTGAAACGCAACGCCAACCGGACGAACTCATATGAAGACCAAGCGACGATCGAGATTGTTCATCGTGCTGGGCGTGATCGGGGGTCTCGCCATGGGGAGCGTCTTCCTCTTCGGCGCATTCTTCAAGCGACCGGAGCCCATTCCACCGGAGAAGATCGTGACCGTCGAGCGGGGCGATATCGCTCGATCGGTCGTGGCGACGGGCAAGATCGAACCGCGCTCCAAGGTGGAGATCAAATCCAAGGCCAATGGGATCATCAAAGCGCTCCTGGTGGATGTGGGCGATCGCGTGAGAGCCGGCCAGATTCTGGCCCAATTGGATAAGGAAACACTGGAAGCTCAGGTCCGTCAGGCTCAAGCAGCCTTGGACGCCGAAGAGGCGAATCTGCGAGCGGCGATGGCCGCTCTCAGGCAAGCTCGTATTGATGCGGCCAATCCCGACCTGGAATTCGCTCGTCGCGAGTACGAGCGGAAGCTCGCACTGGTGGAGCAAGGGCTGGTGACGCAACAGGAATTCGACGATGCGCGCAAGGTTTACGAAATCGCTAAAAACCGGCACAAACTCCTGGAGGCGGCCGTGCGCAGTGCCGCGGCTCAAGTCGAACAGGCGCGCGCGCGCGTGGCCGCTGCCCGAGCCGCGCTCGATCAGGCGAAAGAAAATCTCAACTATGCCACGATCCGATCGCCGATCGATGGCGTAGTGCTGACGCGCGATACCGAAGTGGGCGACGCCGTCTCCTCGATCCTGAACCTGGGCAGCGCGGCCACGCTCATCATGACGCTCGGCGACACGAGCACCGTCTACATCAAAGGGGAGGTCGACGAAGCCGATGTGGGCAAGATTCGCGTCGGCCTCCCGGCGCGCATCACCGTGGAATCATTCCCCGATGAAGTGTTCCACGGCACGGTCACCAAGATCGCCCCCATGGGCGTGGAGGAGAACAACGTCACCACATTCGAAGTGCGCGTCTCCATCTCCAATCCCAGCGGGAAGCTTCGCGCTAACATGACGGCCAATGCCGAGATCATCTTGGAAGAACACAAGGGCGTCCTGCTCATCCCCGAATCGGTCATCCTCTACGATAAAGACGGAAAGGCCTCGGTTCAGCTTCTCGATCCGTCGTCGCCTCAAGGGTTCCGCAAAGTGCCCATCAAGGTCGGGATCTCCAATGGCCTGAAGACCGAGGTCATCGAGGGGTTGAAAGAGGGCGATCGGCTCGTACGGCCATGATGTTCGTCAAGGAGATTCTGGCCCAGACGATCCGCAACATTCTGGCGCACAAGTTGCGCAGCTTGTTGACCATGTTCGGCATCGCCTGGGGCATTGCCTCGGTCATTCTCATGATCGCCATCGGCGATGGCTTCAAGCTCGGCTATTACGAGCAGTTGAAAGTGCTGGGCAAAGATATCGCCATCATCTGGGGAGGACGAACGACGCATCAAGTGGGAGGGCAACGAGCGGGTCGGAATATTCGCCTCACCTATGATGACGTCCTGGCCATCGAGCGAGAATGTCATCTCGTCAAGCATGTGACTCCGGAACTGAACCGCTCCCTTCACGCCAAGAGCCCTTATAATTCGGGCGTGTTCGCCGTTCACGGCGTCGCTCCCATCTATCAGGAGATTCGCTCCATGAAGCTGGCCGGCGGGCGGTTCATGAACCGGGCCGACTTCCGGGAGGCGCGAACCGTCTGTGTGATCGGTGACGAAGTGCGGAAGCAGTTGTTCGCCGATCGCCAGGCGGTGGGATCGGAGATCCGCATCGAGGGGATCCCCTTTCTCGTCATCGGCCGACTTCAGCACAAGGAGCAAAACAACTCCTACAGCGGACTCGATGATGAGAAAATTTTCATTCCTTACACCACGATGATCAAACACTTCCCCGATCCGCGCCCACTCGTTCCTCAGCGA
>RFHM01000478.1 GCA_003696865.1 Acidobacteriota bacterium
CCCATGGCGCGCCCGAGCCACATCGCGGGGAATGAAAAGAGGGCGTCGGGCGCCGGTCATCGGTCGTCCGTCGTCTCTTTTCGAAGGAGGTCGGTCGAATCCGAAGTCAACATCGCTCGGATAGCCGCTTGGTGTGTTGGGGTTAACGATGCCAGGTGGAGCGCTCGTCGCCCCAAACAAGCGTAGACATCGACGAATTCACCTTCTCGATCCACGTCGGCGAGAGCGGCCAGGTGCGCAGCGATGACCCGAGCGTCACCGCGGGCGAATGGCCCGGTGAGCGCGCGTCGCCCACCCTCTCGGAGGACGTTTTCGATGGTTTCTCGGATGAGCGGATCGAATGCTCGGCGCGCCGACGCCGGCTCCAGACCGATGGCATCGAGGACGGCGAATGCCGTTTCCAGCAGAGCGACGACGTGTCCACACGCCAGTACGGCGGCCGCGTGATAGAGGGGTTTCTGTTCCGGACCGATCGAGAAAGCGCGCCCCTCCAGGGCAGCGACGAGGCGATGGGCCTGGGCGACGGCTGACGCATCTCCTTCCACGGCGTAAGAGATCCCCGAGAGACGCTCTCTGGCCACGGACGGTTCGGAGAAGGTCATCAAGGGATGGAGGGAACCGACGGCGGCGCCGCGATCTTTAAGGGGGTGAAGAATGCGGGACGAATGGAAACCACTGGTGTGAAGCGCCGTCTTCCCCCGGAGCGATGGGAATCGATGGGCGATTCGTTCGGCGACCTCGGTCAACGCATCGTCATTGACGCTCACCAGGAGAAGATCCCACTCTTCGGAAAGCTCGTCCCAGCGGGTACATCCTCGACCACTTCCGATGAAGGCCACGGCGTTCTCGGTTCGCCGCTCGTCGCGTCCGAGGACATCGATGATCGGGAATCCGCGCCGAGCCAATGCCCATCCCAGCGTCTGTCCGACGCGCCCTGGTCCAATGATGGAGAGGCGAATCTCTGTTCTCATCATGCCCTCTGAATCTCCCATCGTTCCATCGTCCCGGTCACCGCGAGGATGATGTGCTGATGAGCACATTGTCGATCAAACGCGCGCTCCCGATATATACGGCCAAAGCGATGAGACATTCATCGGCAATGGTGGACAGGGGATCGAGCGTCTGCGGGTGGACGATCTCCACGTAATCGACGCGGGCGCGCGGTTCGGCGGCGAGGATATCGCGCATCGCTTGGAGAATCGTCGCCGCATCGGTCTCGCCGGCCTCGATCAGTTCTTGCGCCCGTCGAAGGGCTCGATACAAGACGGTAGCCGCCTTGCGCTCATCGGGCGAAAGATAACGGTTTCGCGAGCTCATGGCCAATCCGTCTTTCTCGCGAACGATAGGGCAGACGATGATTTCCGGATCCAGATTCAGATCGCGCACCATGCGCTTGATGATGACCGCCTGTTGAGCATCTTTTTGACCAAAGTAGGCGCGATCTGGAGCGACGATGGCCAGCAGTTTCATCACTACCGTGGCCACGCCCCGGAAATGTCCCGGCCGGGAGCGCCCACAGAGCCGCTCGCTCAGGCCTTCGACCTCCACGTAAGTGGCGAATCCCGGCGGATACATTTCTTCCACCGTTGGAGCGAAGACATAATCGACGCCCTCGGCAGCGAGCGCGTTCACGTCGCCGGCGAGATCGCGAGGATAGCGGTCGTAGTCCTCTTGAGGTCCGAACTGCGTGGGATTGACGAATATGGAGACGACGACGATGTCACATTGCTGACGAGCGGCGCGCACCAGGCTCAGATGACCATCGTGCAGCGCGCCCATGGTGGGAACGAAACCGATGCGCTCTCCTCGAGCGCGATGAGCGCGGGTCCGCGCTTTCATCTCGTCAATCGTGTGAATGACTTCCATATCGCTCCTCCAGGAGCCGTTCGACGTCATCGGTCAACGTATACGATTCCTCCGAAGAAGGGAAGTCACCGCGATGAACGTCCTCGATGAATCGAGCGAAGGCATCCTCCATCTCCTCGCGCAGATGTGCGTAAGTGCGCACGAATTTAGGCTTATGATTCAGAATGAGCCCGAGCACATCGTGAACGACGAGGATCTGCCCATCACAGTGGATGCCGGCACCGATGCCAATGGTGGGAATGTTCATTCTCTGAGTGATGAGCTTGGCCACCGGGGCCGGAATGCCCTCCAGGACGATAGAAAACGCCCCGGCTTCTTGAACGGCATCGGCATCGTGGAGTAATCGTTCGATATCGTCGATCTCTCGCCCTTGAACTTTATAGCCGCCAGAAAGGAGCACCGACTGAGGCAGGAGCCCGATGTGCCCCATGACCGGAATGCCCGCCTGCTGGATGCGTTCGATGGTCGCCGCCCACGATACACCACCTTCCAGTTTGACGGCTTCAGCGCCTCCATCCTTGACCAGTCGAACGGCATTCTCTACGGCCCGGTCAATGCTCGTCTGATACGAGCCGAACGGCATATCGGCGACCACCAATGCCCGGTGAGTGGCTCGCCTCACGGCACGACAGTGGTGAATGACATCGTCCATGGTTACCGGCAATGTGGAATCGTATCCGAGTACGACCATGCCCAGAGAATCGCCCACCAGAATGACGTCAACGCCCGCTTCGTCCATGAGCTTGGCCATAGGATAGTCATAGGCGGTGAGAGCGGTGATCTTTTGACCCCGCCGTTTGAGGTCCAGAAGGGTTTGCGGCGTGACTTTCTCAGGCGCAGCCATGGTCTCTCTCCTCGTTGGCCAGTCCGTCAGACGCGAGCCTCGACTTCGGGTTGTCGGGCGATGATTCGATTCTCGGCATCGACGAGAATGATTCGGGGATGATGGTGGGCCGCCTCTTCCGCCTGATAGGTCGCGTAGGAAGCAATGATAATCAGGTCCCCGGGCTTGGCCAAATGGGCGGCTGCTCCGTTGATCTTGATTTGACCCGAGCCCGCCTCGCCACCGATGGCGTAGGTCGTCAGGCGAGCGCCGTTACTGATGTTGTAGATCTGCACCTGTTCGTGGTCGATGATATCCGCCGCTTCCATGAGCGTTCGGTCAATGGTGATGCTCCCTTCGTAGTGCAGATCGGCCTCGGTGACCACGGCCCGATGGATTTTCGATTTCAATAAGATCCGCTGCATAGCTCTCCCATCTCCCTCTGACCCAGATGCTCGTTTCGGTTTGGAAAAGGAACCATTATACACGAAAATCGCCGGATTTCAGAGAGAGCCGGAAACATTTGCCGAGACGCCAACCGGAACTGATATCAAACCGTGCCTCAGGGTAACCGTCTTCGTCATGGGGGTGGCGTCTCATCTCCAGAAGCGCGCTTCGGAGGAGTGAGAGAATCGCTCAGGGACGGCGAACTCACCACGACGGATGGAGAGGACGCGCGATTCCCTCTCATGGATCCTTTCTCCGAAGAGTCACCTTGCGATGAACCGCCATCGCCGGTGAGCGATCGCTCCTCCTCGGCGAGGAAAGCTTTGACCGTCTCTATGCGATGATGGAGGCTGGGATGCGTGTAGAGCCAGAATTCGATGAACGGAGGGGGATCGGCTTCGGAGAGATCGATGATCTCGAACTTCTCGAACGCCGTAATGGCGGCCTCCGGATGGGGAGCGACGCGCAAGCCGAAAAGGTCGGCTTCGCGCTCCAAATGACGACTGAAGCCATTGATGACCGGATTGAGCAGGAACGCATAGAGACTTCCCAAGAGCAGCAATAAGGGGAGACTCGCCACATCGGATACCTCTCTGAATTTCCATCGACGATGATACCGACGAATGAGCCGGGGGGCGAGGCGAGACATGATCCAGAGACCGATGACGATGAGCGCGCTGGCCAACGCGATGCCCTTCCACACATGATGCAAGACATAATGTCCCATCTCGTGTCCCATAATGAATTCCACTTCTTCGGGCGTGAAATGCTCGATGAGCGTATCATAGAGGACGATGCGCTGCGTTCCCCATAGCCCCGCCACATACGCATTGGTATGGCGGGACTGCCGACTGGCATCGACCTGGTAAACGTCATCCGCTGGAATCCCCTGTTCATGAGCCAGAGCGAGGATGCGCTGACGGAGCGATTCGTCCTCCAGAGGCCGGAATGTATTGAACAACGGGGCGATGAAGACGGGGGCGATGGCGAAGACGAAGATCATCCATCCGATGAGCACACCTGAAGCCCACAGCCACCACCTGCGAGGAGCCTTTCGTATGACCGTATAAACGGCGAGGACGGCTAATGAGCCGAGTATGAGCGCCACGGCGAGCCCTTTGCCTTCATCGCCCATCCAGCTCCAGACATCCTGAGTGGCGAATCCATATCGCCGCTCTCGCCAGAACCGATACGCTTCCAGGGGAAAGCGAAGAGCAGCCCACACAGAAATGAACAGGAGCCCATAGATGAGTGTGGCGCCTGTAGCTCGCCGGCTCATTCGCTGAGCCCAACGACGCAGACCGGCCGACAGGCCCGTCATCAGAATGAGATAGAGCATCAGGAAGGTGTATCCCTGTTCGATGAAATACAGCCAGTAGTAGCCGTGCATATACTCCCGAGCCAATTGCCGGCGCGCCGCTCGTTGCTCGGGGGAGAAGCGTTCTCTCTGGGAATCGCTCGATGGCTTTTGGCTTGAAAAGAGGACCGTTGACGGCTCATCGGCGTGCCCTGGAGCGTGTGCGGCGACGGCGAGGCATCGCCCTCTGACGAACGCACTTTCGCGGGCATCACATCTGGGCCACAGGCTTGCCACGAATGATGAAAATGACGTCGCGCCGGATGCCATCTCGCGCCGCTTATTTCCGGCGGGGAGAACGGGCAGATACTGCTGCTCAATTGATTCCATGAGCGAGAGCGCTCGGACGAGGGGTGGAGCACTGCTCGATGCATTGGTGGGAACCATCGACAGTGTGATCGCGAGAATCAATCCCATGGTGATCTTCGCCTCCTGATGATCGCCATTGCGGTTCACAGTATACTCATCGAGATGACTCACCAGAAACTACATCATGCAGGAAGGCGACCCTTGGTGTAAACATGATAAGACCAAAAATCATCATGAGTCAGCGGTTGGCAACGAGTTTTGAGAGTCGTCGATTCGCCGTAAAGAGTACTCTGGACCGATGGGCAGAGGATTCGCTCGCCGGAGAGGAATCGAAGGCCGTGCTGAGAGCAGGTGATTCTGGCCTGGCCATTCGCCAACACAAAAAGAAAAGGGCCGCCGGATCGGTGGCGGCCCTTGTGGCTAAGGAGGTAGGGTACGGTTCTAGAGGTTAGGTGGGCTGTTGATGAAGTGAGGTGGGAGATGACACTGTCGAAGGCGAGGTGCTGCCATCTTTCGTGGCTAACAAGGCGTCGTCTGTCGTTCGGTTTCCAACGCCCGGCGGAGGCGCTGGAATTCGGTCTCTAGTTGTTCGACGAGGCCATTGACGCCATCGATGACATTCGCTCGCCCTTTCTTTTCCAACTCCAGACAAAGCGCGGCGAGGCGTTTTGCCCCCAAATTGGCACTACTCCCTTTGAGACTGTGAGCGGCTCGTTGGAGGGCATGAGCATCCCCCCGTTCGATCGCCTGGCGAATGGCCGTCAGCTGACCGGGCGCATCCTGGAGGAAGAGATCGATGAGTTCGGTCACAATGTCCGGTTCATCGCTGTCCTGTAGAGCGCGGAGGTTGGCCAGAACGCGGCCATCCAAGGTTTCTTCCGCGTCGCCACCGGATGAGGGCGGTTGCGTTTCCGAGGACGGAGATTGAGCGGAGTTCAGCCAGCGCTCTAGCACGGCAGCCAGTTCTCTCTGTCGCACCGGTTTCGAGATGTAGTCATCCATCCCCGCCGCCAGGCACTTCTCACGATCTCCCTGGAGAGCATGAGCCGTCATAG
>RFHM01000479.1 GCA_003696865.1 Acidobacteriota bacterium
ACTCTCAATGCCGCTACGGCCGCCGCCCTTCGGGACGCGCGATTGATGGCCGCAGGATTTGCTCCCGGCCTGGCGGGCGTCGATCAAGCCATTGCTGCCGGAGAATCGTTCAGTCTGTTCGGCGGGCTGGGGAACGCTTTCGCCGGAGAATTCCCCGATTACAGTGACATCGATGTCATTTTGACCTCGGGGATCTCCGAGTATAATGCCCTTCAATTTCAACTCACGGGTAACTTCACGCGTCCCGCTCCCTATATCAAGAGCCTGTTCCTGCAGGTGTCCTATGCGCTGTCCCGCTTCAACGCCATCGTCGGCGATCAGGACTTCATCACCGGCACGGCGTTCAACGATGACTTCCTCAATCCGCGGGCCAAGGGGCCATCGGCGTTAGATCGAACCCATCAGCTGACCGTCAATTCCATCATCGAGTTGCCGCATGGTTTCACTCTGGCCAGTATCTGGCGAGTGAACACGGCGCGACCCACAACGCCCGTGCTCCCTCAATTCGGGCGCGCCGGGTCGGCCAACGAAATCTTCTTCACCGATCTGGACGGCGATGGGACGACGAGCGACATCCTGCCCGGCGCCGAACGCGGTTCGTTTGGACGCGATATTCAAGGTGGCGATGAATTGAATGAGCGCATCACGGCCTTCAACAACAATTTCGCCGGAACGCTGACGCCCGCGGCTCAAGCGCTCGTCAGGGCTGGCGTGTTCACCGCCGATCAGTTGCGGGCATTGGGGTTCGTCGTTCAACCGATTCCTCTGGCCCCGTCGAATCAGGTGGAGAACGATTCGTTCATCACCACCGACCTGCGCATCTCCAAGAAGACGTTCCTTTACGGAGAGCGCGTCAATATCGAACCGTTCGTCGAAGTGTTTAACCTGTTCAACGTAGCCAACTTTGGACAGCTCAGCGGAGTACTCGGTGGCTCGCCCGGACAAATCAATGGAACCGTGCGCGGGACGCGGAGCAATAAGCTCGGGTTGGGCTCGGGCAGTTTTTCCCAGGGCCTCTCGCGGGCGATTCAGGTTGGGCTGAGTGTCTCATTCTGACGCTCGGTGGGAGATCGACGCCGGGTGGGAGAGCGAGGCATAACGGCCTCTCTCTCCCGCTCGACGTCTCGCCCGTTGGGTGTCGAGGCGAGCGACCGACGATGCCAGAAATTCCGCTCGCTGAGGAGGGGAGAGCATGATGAGATGGGTGGTTCGGAGGCTGTGGATCATCTCTTTCGTCGTCGTGGTGGGCGGGTCTCTGCGAGCCGCCCAAACGACGACATCGCAATTAGACGGAAGTGTCAAAGATCAAACCGGAGCCGTCATTTCCGCGGCGGTGGTGACGTTGACCCATCTGGACACCAACGAGGCGTTGGTTCAGAAAACAAATCAGGATGGCCGGTTCCTGTTTCCGCAGATTCGCCGTGGGCGGTACCGGCTGGTCGTGGAAGCTCCGGGGTTCAAGAGAGTGGTCGTCGATGGGATCAAAGTAGAGGTAGGTATTCCGGCCACCGTCAATGTGATGTTGGAAGTGGGAGAACTCACCGAAGTGGTGGAAGTGACGGCCAGCGAGGGACAGGCCGTCATCAATACGGTGAATGCCGAATTGAACACCATCATCACGCGGCGGCAGATCCTCGACCTCCCTCTCAACGGCCGGAATCCCCTGCAACTGGCCGGTCTCCAGGCGGGCGTCGCCACCAATACCACCGTGCGTGGCGCGGCGGTCAACGGGCTGCGGGGAAGTTACAATAATCTCACCCAAGATGGGATCAACATTCAAGACAACTTCATCCGCACGGATGGCTTCTTTGGCATCACCGCTCCCAGCGTGGAGAACGTCGCTGAGTTCAGCATCACCACGCAGAACATCGGACCCGATGCGGGCATCGGCGTCGCTCAGGTGAAACTGGTCACTCCCTCGGGAACCAATGAATATCATGGCTCGGCGTTCTGGTTCCACCGCAACACGGTCCTCGACGCCAACGATTTCTTCAACAACCTGAACGGCCTCCCCCGGGAGAAGCTCATCCGTCATCAATTCGGTTATCGCATGGGAGGCCCCATTTTCAAGGACAAGTTGTTCTTTTTTGGGTATTATCAGGGCACGCGGGAGCGCCGATCCGATACGGTCCTTCGCAGCGTCCTCACCACGCCGGCGCGACAAGGACTGTTCACCTACCGACGGGCGGATAACGATCAATTGGAAACGGTCAATCTCCTGGAGCTGGCCGGCTTGGAACCGGATCCCCTCATTGCCGGTCGCCTCGGTTTGACGCCCGATCCCAACGACTTCACCGTGGGCGATGACTTCAATTTCGCCGGCTTTCGCTTCAACAGCAGTGTGGTCAATGATAGTGATCTATGGGGCTTTCGCATCGATTATACGCCCACGCCCAAGCATCAATTGGAAGCCGTGTTCCAGCAATTCCACTCCCGATTCCCCAACGATACCTTCAACGATATTGGAGAGACCTTCCCGGGCATTCCTGGCGGCGGCCAGCGGTCGTTGCGACAATTGGGATCGTATGCCTGGCGATGGACGCCCACCGCGACGCTGACCAACGAGTTGCGCTGGGGGTTCCAGCGCGCGCCGGTACAGTTCACCAACACCCAAGCCTTCGCCGAAGGGTTCCGCGTTGGATTTCCCATCACCAGTAATCCGATTCGCAACTTTCTGCCCCAGGGTCGGAATGCGCCCGTCTACGAGCTCATCGATAATGCCAACGTCATCAAGGGGAACCACAGCCTGCGGTTCGGAGGACATATCCGTTGGGTGGACGCGGGCACCTTCAACTTCGGCGGCGTGATCCCGCTGTTTCAGTTGGGTTTCGGCGGCATCAATGCCAATCCCATCTCGCAGGGCGATTTTCCTGGGGGCATTCGCACCGACGATTTCAACAATGCCTCGGCCATTCTCGCCTTGCTGAGTGGGACGATCGAGTCGGGCTCGCAAACCTTCAACGTGACCAGTCAGACGTCGGGATTCGTCGCCGATGCTCCCGAACGACGGAATTTGAAACAGCGATTCTTGAGCTTCTATGGCGGCGATACCTGGCGAGTGCGTCCCAGCCTCACGGTGAACGTTGGGCTGCGCTGGGAATGGCATACGGTGCCCGTGGAAGACCGCGGCCTGGCCTTGCTCCCCTTGGGCGGCGTGGCTGGCCTCCGCGATCCCCAGGCCGTGCTGGATTTTGCCGGAGAGGCTGATGGTCGGGGATTCTTCAATGACGATTTGAATAACTTCGCCCCCAGCCTCGGCTTTGCGTGGAGTCCCCACTTCGAGCATGGTCTGTTGAGGAAAATCTTCGGTGGTGGGAATCGAACGTCCCTACGGGGCGGCTACAGTATCTCCTACGTCGTGGATAGTGATTTCACCGCTGTTCAGAACGCCTTTTCCGCCAATGCCGGCCTTCAGCAGACGGTCACCTCGTTCTCCATTCCGGGCACCATCAGTGAGCTCATGGCCGGCGGACAGACCTCATTGCCTCAACCGGAGTTCATGGTGCCCCGCACGCTGGTGGATAATTTGGCCACCGATCCGTTTGCCGGCCTGTTCACCATTGATGAGAACCTGCGCACGCCTTACGTGCAGCAATGGACGCTCTCGCTCGAGCGTCAGATCTTCCGCGATACGGCCATTGAGATTCGCTATGTGGGCAATCGGGGCACGAAGCTCATTCGAGCCATCGATATCAATCAGGTCGATGTCGTGAATAACGGTTTCGCTCAGGACGTGCTCCGGGCGCGCCAGAATATCCAGGAATGTGGTCGGCCCGATCCCCGTGGTTGTGGGCAACCGTTGCAGGTCTTCCCGTTATTGGCTTTCCGCGGTCGGCCGGTGTTACGCAATGCCACCGTCCTCAATGAGATCATGCAAGGCGTTCCCGGCGATATCGTCATCTTCTTCTTGCAGAATCGCGATGCCGTATTCAATCCGCGCGCCGGAGCGCAAATTGGTCCGGACTTCTTCTTCCCCAACGGCAATGCTCTGTTTACGGATTTTGTCGGGAATAACTCCTGGTCCACGTATCATTCGCTTCAATTCGAGGCGCGACATCGGTTCTCGCAAGGTCTGTGGTTCCAGTTCAATTATACCTATGGCCGCGCCTTCACCGATTTCGCCGGCACGGCGGCCAATTTCGATGCCTTTTTGGACATTCGCCGGCCGGAGTTAGAGAAACGTCGGCCCAACTTCGATGTCACCCATACGGTCAATCTGAACTTCGTCTATGAACTCCCCATTGGCCGCGGTCATCGCTTCTTGGCCGCTCCTGGAGGCATATGGGGGAAACTCCTTGAGGGCTGGCAGATCAATGGCATCCTCCAGGGGCGGTCGGGCCCTCCCATTTCTATCATCTCGGGCCGGGCGACGTTCAATCGGACGGGCCGGAACGACAGTAACACGGTCTTCACCACGCTGACGCGGGATCAATTACGCAAGATGACCGGGCTGTTTCATTTGCCCGACACCGGGGAACCCGTGCTCTTCGATCCCCGATTGATCGGTCCTGATGGCCGCGCCAATCCCGATTTCTTCATGAACCCGGATGCCGGTCAGGTAGGCGTCCTGGGGCTGACGCCGGTCAGCGGGCCACAGTTCTTCAACGTCGATTTCAGCGTCATCAAGCGCACCCGCTGGAAGACCTTCTTGAACGAGAGTACCGAAGTGGAGTTTCGGGCGGAGTTCTTCAATGTGTTCAATAACACGAACTTCGCTCAGGGCTTCTTCCAGGATGCCTTCGGGAATATTCCCGAGAACATCAACAGTACCAATTTCGGGCGCATCGTGGCGGCTTTCCCTCCCCGCATCATCCAGTTCGCTCTCAAGGTGAATTTCTGATGTCGCGGGGGGTGGATTCGTTCTGATCTAGCTAGAATGACGCGGAGGCGCTCCCATGGCGTTCTTCCTACCGCCGGGCATCCGGATGGCGGCCGGGATCAGCGCGTCTCATCGCCCGATGCGCTCGTTGACCGAAATGATCGGTTCATGATGTTTCTCATTCCACAATGATGAGGAGGATACCATGACTCAACATCAGAAACGACGCCGCCATTGTGCCGCACTGGCTGGGGGTCTCTTCTTCATTCTGGCCAGCGTGACCCTCGTGTGGGCACAGGCGTATACCTCTCTCCAAGGCGTGGTGACCGATCCCGCTGGAGCGGTGATCGCCGGGGCTACGGTCACCTTAACCAATGTGGACACCGGCGTTCGCCGGGTGGCGACGACCGGGAATGATGGTGGGTATCGATTCACTCAAGTGCCTCCGGGCACGTACACGGTGAAGGTAGAAATGGCTGGATTCAAGACCGTCGTACGCCCCCAGGTGGTGTTGCTGGTGGCCACCCCCTACACTCTCAATGTGCAGTTGGAGGTCGGTCAGGTCACCGAGACTGTCGAGGTCACGGCCGCTCCGGCGACGATTAAC
>RFHM01000083.1 GCA_003696865.1 Acidobacteriota bacterium
CCCCACACTCTTGTTTTCTCTACCGGCAAGCCTGCCTCTTACGCTCAATCAGTGGCATCACATCGCTGCCGTGATCGAGTGGGGTCAGCCCGATCCTACCCTCGCCACGGTGAAGCTGTACACCGACGGAAACTTAGCCGGCGGTCCAACGACTTTTGGAATCGTCCCTGCACCTTCCATTTCCAGTAGTGCAGACCTTTTGATGGGAGGGGATGGAATACAGCCCGGTCCTCGTATTGCTTTAGACGAGGTGGAGATTTTCAACCGGGCGCTCTCTGAGCAAGAGATTCAGGCGATCTTCCAAGCCGGCAGTGCGGGCAAGTGCAAGCCTACTCCACAATGCCAGGACCAGGTCCTGTTGGCAGGCGATATGGATGACTTCAGCACGCCAGGGCCGCCAGCCTCGGACCAGGGCGAATTCGATCAGGCCAACAATAACAGCCCATTCCGCCATACCTTCCAACTGAACATCCCTCAGGGGATGTGCATCACGCAAGCGCAATTGACGGTGCGTCTCCGGGCTATCGGAGGTGGGGACTCTATCGATGACAGCCTCTCCTTCCAAGCGGGGACGTCCACATGGTGTGCCTCGATGAGCGATCCGGCCAACATCCCATCTCCCTTCCCTGTCCCGTGCGGGGGGAGTCCCGATCATTTCATGACGTCGGCCTGGAACCCTGGGGATACGCAAGTGTTCACCTTCAACCTGAGTAGCCTTCCCGGCACGAACACCAATCTGCTCCCGGACATGACGGCGAGCGGCACGCTCACCGTCAGCATGCAAGACGATACCCAGGTGGACTGGATCGAGCTCTCTTATACGCTGTGCCCTTGCGGCGAAATTTGCGTGGTGAAGTTCGCTGACCTGGATGGCGATGGCATGCAAGATCCGGGCGAGCCGCTGCTCGCCGGCTGGGAGTTCGACATTACCGATCAAAACAACAACCCCATCGGCACGATCACGACAAGCCCGCCGGGGACGTCTCCAGCCTGCTTGACCGTCGCACCGGGAACTTACATCGTGACCGAACAGGTGCAATCAGGCTGGATGCCGACGACGCCGAATCCGCAAACCGTCACCGTGCAACCCGGACAAATGGTCACCGTGGCGTTCGGGAATCAGCAGGAAGTGAACTGTGATCTGCTGAATATTTCCACTCAATCTGTTCCCGGCGCATTCTGCTGCTGGCAGTTGACGGTGAACAATGGTCACGCGGTGCCCGTGCCACTTGAGATCCAGGTCACCGCCGTCAGTCCGGTGACCATCACCAGCGCAACGCCAGCGGCCGGGTGGACGCAGACGCCGTCGCCACCGGTGCCTCCAGGCACAACGACAGTCACTTGGTCTCACACATCGGGCGCCATTCCCACCGGTTCGACGCCGTTGGCCACCATCTGCCTGGATCCGAACGGGGCTTTGCCACAGATTCTCGATGTAGAATGGCTGGATCAAGCAGGGAATGTCGTCTGCAAGCAACGACTCGCCTTCGACTGCCCTACGACCGGTGAAATCCACGGCATGAAGTTTCATGATCTCGACGGCGATGGAGTGAAAGATCCCGGCGAGCCAGGGCTTCAGGGCTGGACGATTCAGCTTGCCGATGCCCAGGGCAATGTGGTGGCGACAACGACGACCGATGCTCAGGGTAACTACTGGTTCATGAACGTTCCGGCGCCGGGAACCTACACGGTGTCAGAAATCACGCCGCCGGGGTGGACGCAGACATTTCCGCCAGCGCCGGGGACGTACACGGTGACGCTGAATCCCGGGGATGTCGTCACGAACATCGACTTTGGCAATGTCGAAAACTGCTTGCGCATCGACAATGAAGAGATCACTTGCAATCCCGATGGAACGTTCACCTACACGTTCGAGCTGACGAACCTCTCCTCGTTCCCAGCATCGCAGGTGCGGTTCAATCAGATCACGCCATCGGGTGTGACGGTGACGCCCAATCCGTTCTTGATATCACCGCCGTTGCCGCCTGGGGGGACAACGACAATTAGCGTGACGATCAGCGGAGCGAGTTCCGGCGATACCGTCTGCTTCCTGGTGAGCATTCACGACGAATTAGGAGTGAACTGCTGCACGCCGGACGTCAGCGTTCAGAAGTGCATTACGTTGCCGGCTTGTCCTCCAGCGTGCCCCGATGCGGAGATCATACTGAACACGGGCTGGGATCAGGCGGCTGGCGCGGTCATTCCCGTTGGTGGACAAGATGATGACTGGATGGTGGTAGCCGATCCTGCTCCGAATACGCCGGAGCCGCGCCCGGCTGATGTAGTCACTCCTCATTCCGGATGGCCGCCGCCGCTTCCCAATAGCCAGTGGATTTCCTTCCGGCCAACGAGAGTGCCTGTCATTCCACCAGTAACCGAATATCACTACCAATACTGCTTCTGCCTGGCCGAAGGCTTCAGCAACGCCGAGCTGGAATTAGACCTGTGGGCCGACGACCGAGCTACCGTCTTCCTCAATGGTACCCAGATTGGCGGGCCAGGCGGAGCGTTTGGAGGTTCTCCGCTGCACGTTGAAACGACCGATCAGACGCTATTTCATTCTGGGATCAACTGCCTGACGGTGGTCGTAGAGGATACACAGGCAGTAGTGACCGGCCTGGATCTGGTGGGCACGGTGACGGCTGAGAATGGCTTCTGCTGCAACACGATCTGCGGGACGAAGTGGAACGATCTGGACGGCGATGGAGTGAGAGACCCCGGTGAGCCGGGACTCCAAGGCTGGACGATCAATCTGAGCGGTCCTGTGACGGCGAGCACGACCACGGACGCCAATGGCAACTACTGCTTCATGAATCTTGATCCGGGGACCTACACGGTGTCAGAGATCCAGCAGCTCCCCTGGACTCAAACCTTCCCACCATCGCCGGGGACGCACACGGTGACGCTGGCTCAGGGCCAATTTGTGGAGGACATCGACTTCGGGAATCGGTTCTTTATTATCAAGCCTGATCTAGTCGTGAGAGAACTGGTAGTCATTCCGCCGATCATTCCCAAGGAGAATCCTCAAGCGGTGGTGAGCTTCCGAATTGTGAATCAAGGCGATGGCGAGGCCGGCCCGGCGGTGCATGAAATTCGGCTGGTCGGTCAGGTTGCTGGCACGACGGAGGAAAAGGAGATCCTCCTGGCAACAGTCGAAACAGGGCCACTCGCTCCGAACGCCGCGCAACGCTTCAACGTGCCGATAACGATTCCACGAGAGGGGCTCGAGTTGACGAACCCGCGGATTCGCGTCATCGCCGACGTCAATGAAGATGTGGAAGAAATCGACGAGGAGAACAACACGGCGGAGTTTCCCATTCGGTTTCGGTGAGGCATGACGCGCATGGAGCCGACGGGCGGTGAGGCGTGGGGCATGACGAACCGCGCTCGGAGAGAGGATTCCGGGACGAGGGGAGCGAGTGGAACGACTCCCCCCCTCTCCCCGGACCTCTCCCGCGGGCTCATCTAGTTTCTGATTCGTAAAGATTCGTGTCCTTTCGTGGCAGAAAACAGACCCGCCCATCCTGCGAGAGACAGAGAGAGGCCACCAACCAGCGTCAAGAGCTCCGAAGCCCTTCGGGATACGAGTGTCCCGGGAAAATCATTTCAGCGCCCTCGATCTTCGTGAATCACTATGGCCTCTCGCCTATTGTCTATCCCTCGATCTCACATCTCTGGCGCCTTTGCGGTGCAACCACCCAATCCCTATGGCGGGAGCAGGCGAAAAGTGCGGATGTGTGATGGTCTGTAGATGAGGAAATCGGTTCGATCGAGCGTGAAAATAGTGCGTAGGTTCTCGCGCTCCGCAACACGGACTAAAGCAGCATCGGCAAGATCCATGGGGAGATCAGCATATCTGCGCATGAGCTGGCGCATGCGCGGGGCATCCTCTTTCGTCAGCTCGGCTAAGCGGAGGGTGTGCCCGAGGATCATTTCCCACAACGCATCTTGGCCACGCGGAGAGAACGAGAGCAAATACATAGCTTCTGTGATGACAGGCCAGACGGTCAACAACGGACAGCGGATCGCCCGCACCGTCTGGAGGCAAAGCTCATGCTCGGCTTGGCCTCTGTCAATGATCGCTACGATCGGCCCCGTATCAACCAGGACGGCGACGTCTCTTCTCCGCTTTGGCACGAATCATCTCCATGACATATTTTTGGCTATTGCGAGCCAAATCGGGGATACCACTATTGACACATCCGACCAAATCTTTCATCAGCTCCCAAGGATAGACGTCGGTCTCTTCCAGCCATTGCTGAGAGAGCGCTCGGATCTGGCGGCGCTTTGCCTCCGAAAGCGTTTTCTTCTCGGATTCATCCCGTTCGCCCAGACGCCGTTGCATGGCCATAAATGTCTCGAAATCAACGATCACAGCCACGGGCCGGGACCGATCCGTGACCGTCCAAGCCTCCCCGCTCCGGACAACCTCACGAACGATCTTGGCGGCGTCTTTTTTAAGCATTGTGATGGGAATTTTCTTCGCCATTTCTCACCTTCAAAGCTTATATCACAAGGCATACAACTCAAGCGTAATCAGGCCACCCAAGGCATGTCAAATCGCCCCAACGCCCAATAGCCCCTGTGGCATTAACAATGCGTCGCTTAACGGCGAGTGTACATACATCACGAGCGATGACCTCAACACATCCAATTGTTCGCGGCACGTCAAGGTAGCGGCCGGCGAGGTGGCGATTCGGCTGGCCATGGTCGAAACAAGATCGCTCCCTCCGAACGCCGCGCAGCGTTTCAGCGTGCCGATAACGATTCCACCAGAGGGGCTCGAGTTGACGAACCCGCGGATTCGCGTCGTCGCCGACGTCAATGAAGATGTGGAAGAATCGGACGAAGAGAACAACGCGGCGGAGTTTCCCATTCGGTTTCGGTGAGGCATGACGCGCATGGAGCCGACGGGCGGTGAGGCGTGAGGCATGACGAACCGCGCTCGGAGAGAGGATTCCGGGACGAGGGGAGCGAGTGGAGCAACTCCACCCCCCTCTCCCCGGACCTCTCCCGCGGGCTCACCGGTTTCGGCCGGCAACCCCCGCCGAGTCCACCCCAAGACCTTCGGAGCCGCGGATCACCACAAAGTATCACGATGCCATCGGAGACACAGGCGATGCCATCAAGCCCATCTCATCGTCATCTTCACCTGACTTCTGGTTGCTGGTGAAAATTTATTTCCCTCACGTGTCGGAGGAAGCTCTTCTGCCCTTCCCACAGAGCTAAGTCTCCCTTAAGTGCTAATGGTGGGGAGCCCCTCCGAGTTTTAGTGCACAATCGAACATGGGGAGAGACACACGGGCTCCGATCGAGATAGAGATGGCGTCTCCCCAGGGCAGGAAGCGGGGCTTTCCACTTTGTGTTTCCGATCGAGATGGGGTAGACTAAATTTGAAAGGCAACGACCGGGAACAAGAGATGGACGAGAGGAAGTTGTTAGAACGAATCACTGTCAACCCGAAAATCTTCGGCGGCAAGCCGATCATCCGAGGGCGCCGGCTGGCCGTGGAGCATATTCTTGGCATGCTGGCAGCAGGCGATACGGTAGAGACAATCCTGGAAGGCTACCCGTGGCTGGAGCCAGAGGATATCCAAGCCTGTCTGGTCTATGCTCGCCGGTTGGTCAGTCATGAGCGGATCGAGCCCCTCCTTATAGAGTCTGGCGCATGAAGCTACTGCTCGATACCTGCGTGTGGGGTGGAGTCCGCAGCGCCCTTCAGGCCGCTGGTTACGACGTCGTATGGGCTGGAGACTGGCCCGAGGATCCCGGTGATCAGGAGATCTTGGCACGCGCGTATGAGGAAGGTCGCATCTTAGTGACGCTGGACAAGGATTTTGGCGAACTGGCCATCGTGCGGGGAACGCCCCATTGTGGAATTCTGCGGCTTGTCAACCTGGCGGCTCGACAGCAAGCGGCAGTGTGTATGCGCATGCTCGCACTGTATGGGAAAGAACTTCAATCCGGGGCCATTGTCACAGCCGAGCCCGGTCGGTTGCGAATTCGCCCACCAGACGTGGAGGAGATGAACCACAGATGAATACGGATCTCCCCGAGGCAATAAGGCCTAGAACTCATTTCAAAACCCTCACCCTATGGCGTTCCTCTCACTAGGAGATCTCATTCTGTAGCCTTCCCCGAGCCAAGCCCAGGATTGACAATAGTTTTTGAGGCATGGAGGAATCGAACGAAGAGAACAACGCGGCGGAGTTCCCCATTCGGTTTCGGTGAGGCAGGGGAAGCGATTGTGATCGGTGAGGCATGACGCGGGAGAGGTGATGAGGAGAAAAGGCGTGACGCGCGATGCGTGGCGGGGCTTCGTTTCACGATCGCCTGTCACGAACTGCGCCTCATCGCGGGAAGCTGGAGGGGCTCCCGCCGTGGAGCCCTCGATTCCCTACACAAGACCTGTGGGGGCCAGCACGGCGTCCGGCACCTACAGGTCTTCGCCCGAGAACAAAACAATGCTCGGCCTGCGGACTACGTGAAAGATACAACAAGGCCCACAAATCAACACGAAGAGCCACACGAAGCTATTCGGGGCGCAAGCAGGGCTGCCAGATTCTTCTCGATCCCACTTTGGGTTGATTCGTGAAGGTTCGGGTTCGTAGCAAAAGGCAGATTACACGCAGATTTTTATCGAAGATGATTCGCGGGCATCCGTGGTGTGATCTTCGGTGTGATCTTCGAGTGAAAGCCATGAGCTGTCGCGATCGTTCTTCCGTGTGGTTCGTGGGTTCCAAAACAACATGGGCCCGTGGAAGACGCGGAAGACTCAGAAAAGGGGGACGAGGGCATTCGCGAAGAGTGGCTGTTTCCCGTACAATATTCACTTCTCATGTCCATGGGCTCGTCGGATTCAAGGCTTCTTTGCCGAAAGCATTTCTCGACACATATCCAAAAAGAATCGGATCGCTGCCGCTGGATCGTCAGGAATGTGACTTTCTATCACGTGGTCTTCACGCCCACTATGGCAATGCTTTGGAAAGGTGGAAAGGTACTGCCGCCTCTTATGAGGAGCATTATCATGCCGATAGATGGTGCCGTCCACATGAAGGCGGTTCCAATGATGCGCAAATCGTTCAGGACTGACCTCTGACCACCAAAAGTCCACGTAACTCTCGTCATTGAGAAAAACTCGAATCTTTCCATCTATGATTTTGGAGTCCACAACAATATCAGCGTACTCCCTATCGATGAGAGCCTTCAACGCTACCAGATCAGGCATCCACTTCCTCGAGCAATTTCTTCAACCGCGCCGCGCGAGCTGTTAAATGATCCACACGCTGGAAATCCTCGAGCACCTTCCCTTCTTCGACTTCCTCGTTAATGATCAGTTCATTCATCTCCTGCCAGGAAGAAACACCATATTTTTGGCAGATGCTGAGAATCTCTGCTTGAACGTTCCGCCACTGCTTCTCCAGATAAGCGCGGGCACTTTCTCGTTCGAGTTGATCCACTGGCAAAGATAGCTCCCGAGCGAGTCTCTCAATGGTCAACTCCATCTTCCCCTCCTCTGGATTCCCGATATGCACACACTGGCTCTACAATTATACCTTACTCTTGCCCAAAGAGGCGAGGCATTCTCGGCCGATAAGAATAGGGGCGGACAAGAGGGGAGTCCTGGCCGGCACGGCGTCCGGCACCTACAGGTCTTCGCCCGGGAACAAAACAATGCTCGGCCTGCGGACTACGTGAAAGATACAACAAGGCCCACAAATCAACACGAAGAGCCACACGAAGCCTTGTGGGAGGCAACCCGGTGCGGCCCGATCCTTCCTGCCCTCATCTTCGTCAGGCCTTCCCGATTCGTGAAGATTCGTGATCGTTCGTGGCTCAAATGGAGCCGCCAATGGTCACGAACGAACGCGAAAAGAGAATCGCCCTTATGGCCGCCTCTTATACTATCCGGACCAGGTCCACTTTCATTCGGGCAAAAAGTTCCTTGCTTGCAGGGAGCTAAAGTGACGAATCTGCTCAAAGTGCTTATCGGCGTGCCAGAGCACGAGCCCACCTTCTATCGCTACTTGAGCGATCAAAAGGTCCGGCAACGGGACCATGAATCCCTGACGTCGCAACGCATAGCCCAGGCGCGCCGCTGTTGCCCAAACCTCCGCAGTAACCGGGACCTCAGGGATGACACGAAGGTTGTCCGAGAGCCGGGCAAATGCCGCGTCATCTCGCGCTCCGATCAGAACCTCCGCTTTGACGACCCAGCAGGTGGAGACCTTCACATCGCTCAGAGCCTGCTGCACTGCTTTCTTGAGGTCCTTCCACCCGTGTGGCCGGAGGTAACAAATCCCACGGAAGAATCGAGCAAGATCTCCTGGGTCATCTGCTCTCTGCTGTGGTGGACTCGCGCCACTGATGAAGCTCATCAAGATCCATTCCGACTAACCCTGACCCAACCAGGCCCTCCAACTCCTTGAGCCGTCGGCGGACGACAAATTCCCTGAGCGCCTGTTCAATAACCTCGCGTTTGGTTCGCGCTTGGGCGAGCCGCCTGGCCTCTTCCAGCAGCTCAGAATCCACTGTGATGGAAAATCTTGTCATGGTGCAACTCCAATGCACCCTAATCCTCCATCAGCTGAGGGTGCCTTGTCAAGGATCTATTGGGGGTGCGCCAACTGGAAGTTGGGAGTTCTGCAGAGGTATCATAAGATAGCCCGGGGCACACGCCCCAGGACAGAAGTCCCCCATCCCCATGAGCCCTGAAAGGGCGAATATTAGGGCGCGTGTGTTTCTACCAACTTTTGATTGGCGCACCGGATCTGTTGATCTCCAGCGCAGCAATCGGGTGGTCTCAAGCAGGGAAAAACTGTGGTCGGTGAGGCATGGCATGTGAAGACGCTGACAAGCAGTGATGCCTGACGAACCACGCTCGGGGAAAAGAGGGACGAGAGGCCAGCTAACCCCCGTCCCCTCGCCCCGAACTTTTGTTTGTATGCATCACGGGCCGCCGGTTTCCGTCCATGAACCACGCCGGGTCTGCAAAAAGACCTTCTCGGCCAGAAATCGCCATGAGGCACGATGATGCTATTGCATGAGACGGGCGACGCAAAGTCCCGGCCGCCTCTTCAACATGCTGCCCTCCTCCGACCGCGGTGATTCCTCCTCGGCGAAAATTTCTTGACTCGCCCACGGAAAATGAGTATAGTCACTGCCGGTGTAAGAATTCTTACACAGTGTGGGTGGGTTGGAGTGAGTGGTCGGCACGATGTGTTCTCCCCTTGAGGGCGCCCGGTGAGGGAGAGAAGAAGAGAAGAGACAATGTATGATGGCCGATGAGTCTCCTCGAAGGGGAGATCATTCTTGGAGTCTACGGCGACGAGAATTTTGACGCATAAGGGAATGCCTATGACAAGGAAAAAGACGTGGAACGCGGTCATTTCGCAACTCATGATGGGTCTGGCGGTGCTCGTGATGCTCTCACCGGCCGCGGCCCAAGGCGAATCGCGCCTCTCGGGCACCGTCCGCGACGCTCATGGAGCAGCGCTCTCCGGCGTCGTCGTGAACATCACACTAACATCCACCGGGGAGACGCGAACCGTTCGCACCGATGAGCGCGGTCGATTCGAGATTCGTGGCCTTTCGCCGGGTACCTATCGGATCGAAGCCCGGCGGCCCGGCTACCGGTCGGTGATCCAGAAGAGCGTCATTCCGTCGGCGGACGCCGCCGTCGCCCTCGATCTGACGCTGAGGGTCAAAGCGAAGGCGACGCCCTCCCGGGGAACCGGCGATGCTCGGGCGAGCGCCGCTCCGCCGAAGGCTGACGCCTCGCGGCAAGATCGTCTCCGCCGAGCGGCGGAATCCTGGATGCTGATGATGAATCAGATGTCCGGCGTCACGGCCGAACAATCTCCCGCCCTTCGAGCCCTGGAGCGCAAGGGCATCACGCCGGCACAGATGCCCGAGATCAACATCCGGAACGATGACGGGAACGGGCATGCTGCACATCAGGGAAAAGATCGGCAACCGGTCCGCATCTGGACGGAGGAGGAATACATTCAATGGTACAACCGCCTGGGCACGACACCGCCGCCCAATGGCTACCAGCAGTATCTCCGTCGCATGGGCGTGCTCGGTGATGAAGCAGATCACCATCCTTTCCCGCTGGATCAAGCCGATCACATGGCGGAGATGGCCGGACACCTGATGCCCGGCGCCAACATCAAGCGAGGCCGAGATTACAAAGCTCCTCCCGTGGAGATCACCGTCAGCCGTCTCGATCCTGGCGAGCGGGCGCAGCTCATGGCCGATGCCGCCGCTTTTGGTCGATCTCCGGTGAAGGCCTACAACGTGGTCGCCATTCGCAAGGATATCGTCTATACCCGGTTCGGCGATCACGATCCCGAAGGCATGCTCTACGTCCTGGAGGAAGACAAACAGCGCGTGCTGGCCTGCGAGGGGTTCGAGTGTGGCCATGATCCGCTCTTCTTCGGCTCTCGCCGCGATCCCGAAGTCCTCTCGCCGCAGCCGCTGGTCATTCGAGCCAATGTTGGCGATACGGTGATCATCAATTTCACCAACGAGCTCGGCGACATGCCCGCTTCGATTCACATTCACAAAGCGTTGTACAATGCCGACGATTCCGCCGGCTCGGTCGCCGGATACAATGATCCCAGCATCGCCCAACCGGGCGAAACCCTCACCTACCGTTGGGTGATTCCCGATGAGGAGCGAGCCGAGGGGATCTATTACTTCTACAGTCACGTCGATCCGCGCTATCAGGTTCCTCATGGATTGTTCGGCGCGCTCATCGTAGAGCCCAAGGGGAGCTTCTATCTGGATACCGAGACGGGAGAGCCGCTCAAGGCCGGTTGGGGGGCGGTCATCGTCAATGAGAATCCTTCGATTCGGGCATTTCGCGAATACGTCATCTTCTTCCAGGATCGCATTCAGTTGGAGAACATCTTCGGGGAGCGATTGAAAGATTTCTGGACCGGCGTTCCCGACCCCGGCGGCAAGGGCATCAGCTATCGCACGGCGCCTTTCTTCAACATGATGAATCTGTTCCTGGACGAATCGATGGCCTATTCGGCCTACACGTTCGGGGATTCGTCCACGCCCCACCCGCGATGGTACGTCGGCGATCCCATGCGATTGCGCGTCATTCACGGAGGATCGGGCGAGCATCACGTGTTTCACAATCACGCTCACCGCTGGCGGGTGAACCCCAGAGAAGACCCCGATAACACCACCGATCCCTCCAAGGCGGGCGAGCACGACATGATCTTCCCTCGATCGACGCGCATCGACTCGCAAACCATGGGGCCGGGCGAGGTCTTCGACGTGGAGATGGAAGGCGGCGCCGGCGGCACACAACGCACGGTCGGCGATGTGCTCTATCATTGCCATATCATCGAGCACGTGGTCGAAGGCATGTGGAGCTACCACCGCATCTACAACACGCGGCAACCGGATCTGTTTCCGCTGCCCGACCGCGAGCCTCCACCGGTAGCGGTCAACTCGGTGGAGCTGGTCAAACTGGCCGATGAGGGTCGGCCGGCCATCCCCGTCTCCGGCCCGTTCGCCGGTCAACCGATCACCCGAGAGAACATCCGCCAGTGGTTGGCCTGGTTGTTGCCTCCGCCGGGCGTTCCCGAGGAGGAATTGATCATCGATCCCGAACACGGCAATCGCACGCAGAACAAGGCGAATAAGTGGGACTGGATCATCCAGGAAACGCCCGAAGGCCCGCTGGCGCTGGGCGAACCGTATGATTGGTTCTTCGGTCCCGGCTGGCCCGCTCCCGGCGAAGGCGTCGGCGCCGGACCGGTCGGCGAGCGTCCCGAGCTGCTGTTCAATCCCATCGATGGACGGCTGGCCTGGCCGCACCTGTTGCCCCATTTGGGTCGGCGCCCACCTTTCGCTCCCATTCGCAACGGCGATCCCAACACGCAAGGCACGGCCTATCTGGGGCTGACGTTGAAGAAAGACAGCCCCTACGCGCCATCGGGACACGAGTATGGAAGTGGACTCATCCCCGAGGGTGCCGGCGTACGCCACTACGATGTGACGGCCATCACGCTCCCGATCAAATACAACGACTATGGCGACGAAGATCCCAAGGGCATGATTTTCGCCCTCTCAGATGACGTAGAGGACATTCGCGCCGGACGTAAGCCCGCCGAACCGCTCGTCCTTCGATGCAACGTCGGTGAGGGCGTTCAAATCACGCTGCGCAGCGCATTGGAGGACATCGCCGATGTCGATTATCACTCCAAGGTGGGCATGCACATCCATCTGGTCCAATACGACGTGCAGTCGTCCGATGGCGCCGTCGCCGGATTGAATTATGAAACGTCGGTGCGCCCCTCCATCGATGCCCACGGCAATCCCATCATGGGGCGCAAAGCCTGTGGCGTGTGGGACCCCAGGGACTGCGGACCGCTCGACCGGAGCGATGAAGTCGTCCATACCACCTGGTTCGCCGATGTAGAGCTGGGCACCGTCTACTGGCACGATCACAGCAAGCTCATCGTCTCCCTGCCTCACGGATTATTCGCCGCCCTCATCGTCGAACCCCCGGGCTCACAATATCGCGATCGGGAGACGGGCGAGCCCAAGTATGTCAAAGACGAGCGCGGGCACTTCACCCGAACCAACGGTCGAACGGGAACGCAGATGGCCGACATCATCGTTCCCGACACGGTGCTCGACCCGCGAACGGGATTGAAGCGCGCCGACTTCCGCGAATTCTTCTTCGGATTCACCGATGCCACGCGGCTCATGGGCAGTCCGCCTTTGTCGTTCAGCGCTCTGAGCCACGGCGAGAGTCGCAAGAATCCGGAGAAGGGGTTCACCAGCATCAATCTCCGACTGGAACCGTTCCAACGGCGGCTGAAGAATAATCCCGATCCCTCGCTGGTCTACAGCAGCTTCATTCACGGCGATCCGGCCACGCCGCTGTTCAAGGCCTACGTGGGCGATCCGGTGGCCATTCGCACCGAATCGGGAGGGACCAGTTCCATTCACGTCCTCGGTCTGCATGGACACCGCTGGCTGTTCCAGCGAGGCGATCCGGAGACTTCGCCACTGCGCGATTTCGCCGTGGTCGGTCAATCCGAAGGCTACACCTTCGAACTGGCACCCCCCGCAGGCGGATTGGCCCAGGCGGCCGGCGATTATCTCTACTACGATGGCGATATGGACCATCGGAGCGAGGGGGCGTGGGGGATCTTCCGCGTGCATGATACGCTGCAACCGGATCTCCAACCGCTGCCCGATCGCCCGCCGCCGCCCACCGGACTGGGATTCCCACAGAATATGCAGCAGCGAGCGCTCACGCCGGAAGGTCGACCGCCACGCGCCCTCGATCCCGGCCATCCCGCTCCGCCCGATGCTCCGGTGCGGCACTACGATGTCGTGGCCATCAACATGGCCATTCCCTACGACGCTCAAGGGACGTCGGACCCCGACGGCAAGATGTTCGTTCTGGCCGAGGACGTGGATGCCGTCAAAGCCGGCGAGAAGCCGACCGAACCGCTCGTCATTCGCGCCAACGCCGGCGAAGTGATCGAAGTGACCTTGACCAATCAACTGACCGAGGGTCGCGTCGGCCTGCACCCCAGCCTGCTTCAGTACGATGTGCAGGGCTCGGACGGAGCCACTGTGGGTTGGAACTTCGACCAGACGGTGGGACCCGGCGAGAGCATCACCTATCGCTGGTACGCGGACCGGGAATTGGGCACCGTGTATCTCTACAATCCCGCCAGTCTGGACGACACCCGGCACGGGTTGTTTGGCGCGCTCATCATCGAGCCGGCCGGCTCCCGATGGCTCGATCCGGTGACCGGCGAGCCGCTGGCTTCCGGATGGCGAGCCGACGTTTATCCCGGCGATGGCTCAGAGCCTTATCGCGAGTTCGTCATCTTCTTCCACGATGGCGTGGATCAGATCCGGTATCGCGTGGCAGTGAACTATCGCACGGCCCGGCGGTTGGGAGCCAACGAAGTGCTCATCGGCAATCCCGGCAACGTGGTTCGCGACCCCCGGGAAGATACAGTGCACAGTTCGGTGATCTGGGGCGATCCGGTCACGCCGCTCATGGAAGCGTATGCCGGCGACCGCGTCGTCATTCGTCAGCTCCAGCCGGCTTACGAAGATCATCACGTGTTCGTGCTCCACGGCCATCGATGGCATCTGGAACGCGGCGATCCCAAGAGCCAGGTGCTCGGAGCCATCACCGACAGCGTGGGAACGGCTTATGATATCGAGCTCATCGATGGAGCCCAGCCCGGCGATCATCTCTATCATTGCCAGATCATGGATCACAAGAAGATGGGAATGTGGGGACTGTTTCGCGTATACGATTCACCGCAACCTCATCTTCGACCGCTCCTTCGATCCGACAAATCGAGTTCGTCGGCTGGGCGCCGAGCCGCGTCCACATCGACGGTCGAAGGAGGCGCTCGGTAAGGCGCGCCTCCATCCACAGGGACGATTCGGTGTCGGGCGGGAGCGTTATCGACCGATCGGAGTGAATGCTCCCGCTCCGACATTCCATCGAGAATGAAGCAGTGCAAGATGGCAGCTTGCGCTCCGCGATGTTCGAAGGAGTCGTCCATGGCCTTGCCAGCCACACCGAGGGAATGAACATCAAGCCACAGATTGCACCGATGGTCACAGATGAAGAAAAGAATCGGAGTCCCTCTGTGGAATCTGTGGCGATTTTCGAAGGAGTCGTCCATGGCGCGCCCGCACCACACCGAGGGAATGAAAAGAGCCTATTGGAGGATCTTTGCGTTCTC
>RFHM01000480.1 GCA_003696865.1 Acidobacteriota bacterium
GATCGTTTCGCCACCGGCGACGTGCTGGGTGAGAGAGAGCGCTTCCTCGCGGTGCTCCTCCGGGACGATGAGATCGGCGATCCGTTGTCCCAGGACTTCCTCTCGTGTATAGCCGAACAGATTCAGGAACTCGTTGTTCGCGCGCAGCACGCGATCCTCTTTATCGAGCAGAGCGATGGCTACTGGAGCGGCCTCGAACAGATGTTCCCAATACACCTTCTGGACACACAGATCCTGCTCCATGCGTTTTCGCCCGGTGACATCATGGGCCACGCAATAGAGTAATCCTTCCTCGGCCGATCCCGTCACATGCCACCATAACCAGCGATACGATCCATCCCCACAAAGGAAGCGATTTTCGAATGAGACGGTCTCGACGCCCTCGGCGAGTCTGTGTATCTCGGACATTGTCGCCTGCCGATCATCAGGATGAATGAACTCGCTCATGGGTCTGGCCAGTAGATCATCTCTGGTGATACCCAGAATTCTCTCCCAGGCGGGGTTCAGGTAACGGAAACGCCCGTCCACTCCGGCGATACCAAACATGTCCCGGGAGAGGGTGAAAAACCGATGCGCCTGCTCGTACAACTGACGATAGCGAGCTTCGGCTTCGGCCAGTCGGTGTTCCAGGCGCCGGCGGTCCAGGACCTTGTGAACGACCAGAGGAAGCGTGCGCGCATAGTTTTCCGACTTGACGATGTAGTCGGCGGCGCCCAACTTCATAGCGCGCACGGCGGTCGTCTCATCGCCGAATCCGGTGATCACGATGACGGGGAGATCGAGTCGCCGTCTCTGGATTTCCTCCAACAATTGCAATCCACTGGCATCGGGAAGAGCGAAGTCCGTGACCACGACGTCGAAGTGGTCCTGCTCCAGATGCTGCATGGCTTCGGTCAGTGAAGCGCATGCCGTCAGTCGATCTTGCGGGCTCTCCTGGCGGAAGGCCCGCTCGACCAGCATGGCGTGTGACGGCTCGTCCTCGATCAGCAAGATATGATAGCTCTCGATCATATCGTCCCCTCCTTTGGTCATTTCGATGATGATGGATGTCCAGGCGTCATGTCTCGACGGAAGAGGAAATCTTCTTCGGGAAAAGGAGAGCTGGTCAGCGAGAATCGAGAAGATCCTCTTCGGTCAACGCTCATCGTAATCGTTCACTTCGTGATCAGGGAACTATGTGACGTGATAAATCCCCAGCTCGATCTCGGGGAATTCAGCGTTCGCCTTGACTCCTGTTCGCCTCGGTGACGTGAAACGTTTGCATGGCGAACGCGCGCCGGCCATCGGGCCATTGCGCTTCCACTTCGATCCAGGCATCGCCCGGCTTTTGTGGAGTGAACGTGAACGGGTGACCAAACGTTGGTGATTGACCTTTCGCCTCCCAGATCAGGAACGCCTCATCCAAAGAAAGGCCATCCACACTCAGCCGAACGGTGATGGGCACTCCTGCCGCCACCTGATCGGGAAGGCCCACGATGTGCGCTCGTGCACACCGCCATGGCTGATTCTTCAGCGGCGTTCGCGCCATGAGAAAAGCGAGCGTGGCCAGGCCTCGCGCGAGCGTCGCCACGGTGAATTCTGTGGTGACGTTGAACGTGTCTGCCCAGCGATCGTAAAGTGGATAGGGATTCTCGTCGTCGTCATCCGACGGGAAGCTCAATCTCTTCAGTTCATCCCCGTACAGAGGAAGGGGGACAAAGCCCCGCTGAAGGCTCCCCAGCGGGATGCCCGATGGGGGCAACAAGCGACGGTCATTCTGAGCGTACTGATGCACGATCTCACATTGCCGTCTCCATCCGAGACCTGTAAGGAAGACGATGTTATTGGGATTCGTGCCTCCCTCGAAGTTGATATTGCTGATGAGGCTCCGAAAAAACTCGGGATCGGGATGCAGGTGGTAGGCCACGGCCAGATCGAAGGCTTCGGCGATGGGGAAGTACCATCCCGCCGTCCGATATCGCTTGCTTTCGATGGGGAAGCTCGTAGCGTAGGCGTTGTCTCGCGTATAGCCGACGAGGTCCTCCGCTCTGGCCAGTATCTCCCCAACGCATTTCTTCAAATGGATGAGATTGAGTTTCCTCTGGGGCATGCGACCCGTGCGCGGTGCAAATGCATAACTGCGAATGGCCGCACCATATGATTCGGAGAGCCGCTGCCATCCCCAACGTCGAGTTCGCCGATCAGCGGGATCGAAATGGTCCAGGAGGTCAGCGTGAATCGCCGGGTCGCCGGTGGCCAGAAAGAGCTCGGTCGCCGCCCAAGCGATCTCGTCATCGTGCATGAAGGTGTCACCATAGTGGCCGATTTTTTGATAAGATCCATCGCGCCCATATCGAGCGAAGGCGCGTTGGAGGAACGCCCATCCTTTCTCGGCGACCTCCAGATAATGGCTGGCCGCGTGGGGGAAAGCGCGCTTGAACGATGGCGATGAGCCCGCCTGAGCCAACGCGGCCACTGCTGCCGCCGTTGCCGCCGTCGTCTTGGGAAAGACGACTTGCGGATCACCCTGATCCGGAAGGACATCGCTCTCATAGGCGCGATCTCGTGGATGGACGAGGAAATAGAACCCTCCATCGGCATCTTGCATCTTGACCAGGAAGTCGGCTTCCCACTTGGCGAGTTGGAGGACATCGCCAACGCCATCGCCACTCTCGGGGAGACCGAGATTGTCCAACTCGGCCACGCCAGGGAAGGCATCGGCGGCGAAGACGAGGTAGTGAATGAGTTGCGCACTGTTCACCGTATACTTGCTGTAATCGCCGGCGTCATGATGACCGCCGCTGACATCGACGGTCCCTCTATTGACGAATGGATAGAGGCTCGCCTTCACATCTTTCAGTGGTGGCGCCGTATGGCGCGGATTCCGGTCATATCCACGAGAGAGGCGCTCTAATTGCTCGTTGACTGTCCTGAAGGCCATCGTCGGAATGGCGGCTGGTGCTGTGTGGCAAGGACCATGAATGAATCGGGTGAAGGGAAGTTGATTGGCCGCACCACAACGCTGATGGTAGAACCCTAACGCATAGGTGCGGGCGAAGGCGGCGGCTATGCGATCGTCGATGAGGAACGGTAAAGAGGCTCCCATTCCTGGAACGACGAGGCGATACTCTCCTGGCACGGTGAGCAAGCTGAAATCGGCTTCCATGACGTGCTGATACGGGGCGACAGCATAGGTGAATCCTCGATCCGGACGGCGGTTCAATAGGCCGGTGAACACGACCTCACCATCACGAGCATCGACCACATGGAACGTGCGAGCTGATATATCGAGCTCTCCCAAGCTGCCCAAGTAATATCCGATGATCGCTTCCTTGGGCGCGGAGGTGAGATAGCCAATCTGATTCACGTGAATAGCCGGATTCCACCGAAGGGCTTCTGCGCGCGCCGTGAACTGCATGTGAGGAGACCAGAGCGCCCCACTCGGATTGTCGACGACGACGGTAGCCTCTTCCGGGATGGCCTCGGCCAACTTCAGATAGAGCCAATTGCCGATGCGAACATCGGGCACCGCTAGCGGTGCATAGAGC
>RFHM01000481.1 GCA_003696865.1 Acidobacteriota bacterium
CCACACGATCGTCGGCAATACCGTGCTCTATGGCGCGACGGGAGGGACGTTGTTCGCTGCCGGCGCCGCCGGAGAACGCTTTGCCGTGCGCAATAGCGGCGCGACGGCGGTGATCGAAGGCGTAGGCGATCACGGTTGCGAGTACATGACCGGAGGTACGGTGGTCGTCCTCGGGCCAGTGGGGAGAAACTTCGCCGCGGGGATGACGGGAGGGACGGCGTACGTGCTCGACGAGGCAGGAACGCTGGTCGCTTATTGCAATCGAGAGACGGTGGAAGTGGGGTCACTCACCCGTGAAGATGAGGAGTGCCTCCGCTGGTTGATCGAGCAGCATCGAGCCATGACGGGGAGTCATCGGGCCGATTGGATTTTGAACAACTGGGACCGGGCGCGCGCTCTCTTCCGAAAGGTAGCGGCACCGGGCGTAACGGCCACCGTGGGAGAATCGTGGTCCGTGTTATCTGAGTCGTGGAACGACGGCGAACGGCGAATGGCCAATAACGAATGAGCTCTCGGTTCGCCGTCGTTGGGATTGTCGACAGCGAGTTCTCGCCGGCAAAACGACCGAGGAGGCGATGAGAGCTGTGGGGAAGAATGACGATGCGCACGAAGAGTGATGGATACCTGGAGCGCATTCTCACCGCTCGCGTCTATGATGTGGCGGTGGAAACGCCGCTGGAGCGGGCCCCGCGCCTCTCGCAGCGGTTAGGCAATGAGCTGCTGCTCAAGCGCGAGGATATGCAGCCGGTGTTTTCCTTCAAGCTTCGCGGGGCGTACAACAGGATGGCGCAACTCGCGCCGGACCGTCGCGCCGGGGGCGTCATCGCCGCCTCGGCGGGCAATCACGCCCAGGGCGTTGCCTTGGCCGCTCGAGAATTGGGGTGTGGAGCAGTCATCGTGATGCCCGTCACCACGCCCCAGATCAAGGTCAACGCCGTGCGCAACCTGGGAGCCGAGGTGGTTCTCAATGGCGATTCTTACGACGAGGCGCAAGCCCATGCCCTGAATATGGCTCAGGAGCGTGGGTTGACGTTCGTACATCCTTATGATGATCCCGATGTCATCGCCGGTCAGGGGACGATCGGTATGGAGATCTTGCGGCAGTGGAGTAAACCGATCCACGCCATCTTCGTGCCCGTGGGCGGCGGAGGGCTCATTGCCGGCGTCGCCGCTTACGTCAAGCGACTGCGGCCGGAGATCAAGATCATCGGCGTCGAGCCAACGGATGCCGATGCCATGCACCGATCGCTCCAACGCGGCCGCCGCGTGCGGCTGTCGCAGGTGGGATTATTCGCCGACGGGGTAGCCGTCAAATGCGTGGGCGAGGAGACCTTTCGCCTCTGCCAAGAACTGGTCGATGAGATCGTCCTGGTCGATGCCGACGCCATTTGTGCGGCCATCAAAGATGTGTTCGAAGATACGCGCTCGATTCTGGAACCGGCCGGGGCATTGAGCATTGCCGGCGCCAAGGAATACGTGGCGCGGGAACGATTGCGCGACGAGACGCTGGTGGCCATCGCTTCGGGGGCGAACATGAATTTCGATCGCCTGCGACACGTCTCCGAACGCGCCGAGTTGGGCGAGGGCCGCGAAGCCATCCTGGCCGTGACCATCCCTGAGCGCCCGGGGAGCTTCAAAGCGTTCTGCTCATTGCTGGGCCCGCGCAACATCACCGAGTTCAACTACCGTTATGCGGACCCCGAGCAGGCTCACGTGTTCGTGGGCGTGGAAGTACACAGTCGGAGCGAGATCACCGAGATCATCGACACGTTGCGCGCGCACGGATTACGGGCCCTCGATTTCAGCGACAATGAACTGGCTAAACTCCATATCCGCCACATGGTCGGTGGACACGCCCCACAGGCCAAGCACGAGCTGCTCTATCGGTTCGAGTTTCCCGAGCGGCCCGGAGCGCTGATGAAGTTCCTCAACAGCATGAGTCATAACTGGAACATCAGCTTGTTCCACTATCGGAATCATGGGGCCGATTACGGGCGGGTGCTGGTAGGCATTCAGGTGCCGCCGGAGGAGAAAGCGGAGTTTCAGGAGTTCCTCGACCGGCTGGGATACGTGTATGTCGAGGAGACCGATAATCCGGCCTATGACCTGTTCCTGGGGTGAGGGGATTGACAAATACCGGGGATTTCTGTACCATGCCCGGCTCTTTGAAAATTGAATACGTGGCGATTTATGGCGACTTGCTCCACGTAAAAAACTGCCTAAACAGCCCGGAGGTCACTCCGTAATGAAAACCCCGTGCTGTCTAGGCAGCACGGGGTTTTTGATTTTGGATTGAAATTGAAGAGAAGGAGAACGACGATGAGTTATGTCACTGGACTTCGGTGCCGCGTGTGCGGCCAGACGTATCCCGCCGAACCGTTGGCCGTTTGCGAGGAGTGCTTCGGCCCACTGGAGGTGACCTATGATTACGATGCCATTGGACGCGCCCTATCGAAAGAGCGCATCGGCGAACGCCGGCCGACGATGTGGCGCTATCGGGAATTGCTCCCGTTAGACGGGGAGCCTCGTGTCGGGCGGGACGTCGGTTTCACCCCTTTGCGCCCGGCGCCTCGATTGGGTCGGGCGTTGGGCATCGAGCGATTGTACATCAAAGATGATAGTCTCTGCCGCCCAACGCTCTCGTTCAAGGACCGCGTGGTCGCCGTGTCCATTTCCAAGGCGTTGGAGTTCGGCTTTGATGTCGTGGGATGCGCCTCTACGGGAAATCTGGCCAATGCCGTAGCCGCTCAGGCGGCTCAAGCCGGCGTGACGGCGTACATCTTCATTCCCGCCAACCTGGAACGGGCCAAGGTGACGGGAACGAAAATCTACGGTGCCAGAGTCATCGGCGTACGCGGGACCTACGATGATGTGAATCGCCTGTGTAGCGAGGTGGCCGACCGCCATCGTTGGGCACTGGTCAATGTCAATCTGCGCCCCTACTATGCCGAAGGATCGAAGACCTTCGCCTTCGAGATCGCCGAACAACTAGGCTGGCAGAGTCCCGATGCCATCATCGTCCCCATGGCCGGAGGCGCGCTTCTCACTAAGATCCATAAGGGGTTGAAGGAGCTGGAGCGCCTCGGATGGCTGCCCGAGGTGAGGACGCGGATGTACGGAGCCCAGGCTGCCGGGTGCAATCCCATCGTCGCCGCCGTCCAAGAGGGGCGGACCCGCATCGTGCCCGTCAAGCCGGATACCATCGCCAAGTCGATCGCCATCGGGAATCCGGCCGATGGGCCTTTCGCTGCCCGAACCATCGCCGAGACGGGCGGCTGGGCCGAACAGGCCACTGATGAGGAGATTCTCCAGGGCATCAATC
>RFHM01000482.1 GCA_003696865.1 Acidobacteriota bacterium
CCGGGTGCGGCCACACTGTTTCGTTGCTTCCAGAGCGATGCGCCGCCACCGGCGCAATCGATGTTCACTGACCTCTCGAATTCCGGTGCTCAGCGTATGGGCAGTGATGAGGGGAATGATGCGATGCACGCCCAACTCGGTCGCCTTTTGAACGACGAGTTCGAACTTCTCCCCTTTGGCCAGACCCTGCGCCAGGGTGATGGCCAGCGGCGACTCCACGGGAGGACGCTGTCGCTCCACGATGTTCAATCGCGCTCGTTGATGATCGCCCCCTTGTAATTGACAGACGTACTCCCATCCCGTCCCATCGAACACGTAGACGACCGCGCCGGGGCGCATCCGGAGCACGCGCCACAGGTGATACGATTCTTCAGGACCGAGCGTGATCTGATCGCCCTCGATGGATGACGGTGGAGCGTAAAAACGGTGTCGGGACATAGAGACGAACGCGCTCGGCCTCCGAGAGAGGAGGCGGGATGAAGTTGACCGCCCCTTGACCATAAGGGACATAGCCACACGATGCCCAATGAGCCATAGCGAGTCGTTACCGCTTGCGCTTCTTCCGTCGCTTGCGTCGCACGGGCCGCACCGGCGCCGGTGCTGACGGCTCGGCCGATGGCGCGACCGTTTCATCGGGCTCCGTCTCTGTGGCCACCTGACTCTCAACCGCCGAGGATTTCCCCACGCCGAGATCGAAGGCCACGACCAGCATGATGCCGATCAACGCCACCGTAGCCAGCCAGTAGAGCGCGGCCAGATTGCCCATCTGCACAAAGATGGAGACGATCACGGCCACGGCTATTAATCCGACAAATCCCCAAAAGCTAAATCGCTGTCTCTCGACTTCAGCCATTGTTCTCACCTCTCAACGAAACCAATTCCTCCATCTCCGAACCTCGATACCGAGCGATGAATGCCGAAGGCCACTTCCCGGCGCACTGGCTTCAAGAATGAACCCACGGTTTGCTCATCCCTTCGATCTTCCGCTCGCCGCATGCGCATGTCATATTCTCCATCGGCTTTTCACCACTCATCCGCATGGAGGATCGACCGGCCAGACCGGAGAACTACGAATCGACGGCTGCCGGGACGATCTCCACCGACTTATCCACGGGCAGAAAGCCCTCGGAGCGAGCCACGAACGCCGCAGCGGTCACGTCGCCGGTGACGTTGAGCGTCGTACGGCACATATCCAGGATGCGATCCACTCCCAGAATGATCGCGATACCTTCGCCGGGAACCCCCACGGTCTGCAGGACGAGGATGAGGAGCGGAATCGATCCCCCGGGCACGCCCGCCGCTCCAATGGCCGTCAGCACCGACATGATGACGACGATCAGTTGTGCGCCCAATCCCAGTTTGACGCCGAACACTTGCGCGATGAAGAGCACGGTGACGCCCTCGAACAGCGCCGTCCCGTTCATGTTCATGGTCGCGCCGAGGGGCAGTACGAATCCGGAAATCTCTCGTGGCACGCCCAACTTCTCTTCCGTCACTCGCATGGTCGTGGGCAACGTCGCCGCACTGGAACTCGTCGAGAACGCCGTGATCATCACCGTTTGAATGCGTCGGAAGAATCGCCAGGGATTCAACCGAGCGAAGAATCGAATCAACAGCGGATAGGAGACGAGCAGATGGATGGCCAAACCGAGCAATACGGTGATGACATAGAGCCCCAGCGAGAGCAGAAGATCGTATCCGAATCGAGCCGTGACACTGAAAATGAGGGCCGCCACGCCATAGGGAGCCAGTTTCATGGCCAGATCGACGATGACGACCATGGCATCGCCCAACGCCTCCAGGAATGAAATCATCGGTGCCGCGCGATACGAAGGAACGCGCGTCAGCGCGATGCCGAAGATGAGCGAGAAGAAAATGACGGCCAGCATATCCATCCGAACGGCGGCGGCCAGCGGATTACGGGGAACGATGTTGACGAACGTCTTGATGCCGAACGAGACGCCCTCGGCGCGCGCCAATCCTTGAGTCGCTTCTCCCCCGTATGTTTCCAACAATTTCGCTTTCACTTCCGTTGGCAAGCGCCCGCCGGGGTTGATGGTGTTGACCAGAGCGAGTCCGATGAAGACGGCCAGCGTGGTCACCAGGATGAAGTAAAGAAACGTTTTGATCCCGATGCGGCCTAATTTCCGCAAATCGCCCAATCCGGCCACGCCGAGCGACAGCGAAGCGAAGACCAGAGGGATGACGATCATGATCAACAGGCGCAGAAAGATCTGCCCCACCGGTTCGCTGATATGCGACACCACCCACTGAAGGTGCCGTTGTTCGCCTCCGAGCCAGACGTTGAGGACGACGCCAGTCGCACCGCCGATCACCAGACCGAGAAAGATCTTGGTATGCAGCGCCATCCCTCGGGCGTCGTTGCCCCCTTGAGCATCGTCACCGGAAGCCGGCGTTACCTTTTCTTGTCGCTCGCTCATATGGAATCGGCTCTTTATTCTACGACATGACGGACCATGGACGCCAACCGCGCGCGGCGGCACCGGCATCGGAGAAGTCACTCATGGCCGTACAAGCCACACCGGGAGGATGAAAACGCGTAGCGCAAGCTGGCAGCTTGCGCCACATGGGCCTGGGAGTCCGGCCTTGACAAAGGGGGGAGGGGCGCTCTATAGTGCCCCTCTCA
>RFHM01000001.1 GCA_003696865.1 Acidobacteriota bacterium
CCCACACTCATCGGCCCTCGGGTCGAGGCCGGATGGAGAACGAACATCTCCAGAGCATCAGTCACAGCACCGGCAATCGCCTCCCCTTGTGGATATGATGTTCCCTCGAAACTCACCGCCGAGGCGCAGAGAACGCAAAGATCCTCCGACGGGCTCTGTTCATTCCCTCGATGTGGCTCAGGCGCGCCATGACTGACTCCCTTGGGGCTCCCCACTTTCCGGCGCACGGTGCTCGCTCGCCGTCATTGCCGTTTCTTTCCACTCCTCACTATAATTTGAGGTTTTAGAGAGGATCAGAAGGGACGTATGGATTTCAAACTGGTGTCCGATTATCAACCCCGAGGCGATCAACCGGAGGCCATCGATGCGCTGGTTCGTGGCGTCAATGAGGGGAAGCGGTGGCAGGTATTGCTCGGCATCACCGGCAGCGGAAAGACGTTCACCATCGCCTCGGTCATCGAACGGGTGAATCGCCCCGTGCTGGTCATCGCCCATAACAAGACCTTGGCCGCTCAGCTCTATCAGGAGTTCAAACATTTCTTCCCTCAGAATGCCGTCGAGTATTTCGTCAGCTACTACGACTACTATCAACCGGAAGCCTACATTCCGCAAACGGACACGTACATTGAAAAGGAAGTGCTCATCAATGAAGAAATCGACCGGCTGCGGCTGTCGGCCACGCGCGCCTTGTTCGAGCGTCGTGATGTCATCATCGTGGCCAGCGTCTCGTGCATCTATGGTCTCGGCGATCCGGATGCCTATTACGATCAGTTGGTCTTGTTGGAGCTCGGCCAGCAGATCCGCCGATCGGAATTGCTGCGAAAGCTCGTCTCGATTCAGTATGAGCGCAACGATACGGACTTCCGACGAGGAACGTTTCGCGTGCGCGGCGATATTGTGGAGATTTTCCCCGCTTATCAGGACTACGCCATCCGCGTCGAGATGTGGGGTGACGAGATCGATGGATTGGCTACGATCGATCCTCTTCTCGGGGAAGTGATCGAACGGCATGAACGCTTGGCCATCTATCCCAAGACGCATTTCGTCACTCCGCCGCATGTCTTGCAGCGAGCCATTCGCAGTATCGAAGAGGAATTGGAGTGGTGGTGGCCGCAGCTCGAAGCGCAGGGCAAGGTGATCGAAGCTCAGCGCATTCGCGAACGAACTCGCTACGACCTGGAGATGCTGCGCGCGTTCGGCTATTGTCGGGGCATCGAGAATTACTCGCGGCATCTGACCGGCCGGCGACCGGGCGAACCTCCGCCCACATTGCTCGATTACCTGCCCGATGACGCGCTGATCATCGTCGATGAGAGCCATCAAACGGTGCCGCAACTGCGAGGGATGTATCATGGCGATCGCACGCGCAAACAGACGCTCGTCGATTACGGGTTCCGACTGCCGAGCGCGCTGGACAATCGTCCATTGAAATTCGAGGAGTGGGAGGAGCGCGTCGGTCAGGTCATCTTCGTCTCGGCGACGCCCGGCGAGTATGAGATCGAGAAGGCGGGAGGGGAGATCGTCGAGCAGATCGTTCGCCCCACCGGATTGCTCGACCCGGAAGTGGAGGTCCGACCGGTGCGCGGGCAAGTGGATGATCTGTTGGAGGAGATTCGCCAGCGCATCGCGCGCAACGAACGCGTCCTGGTGACGACGTTGACCAAGCGCATGGCCGAAGATCTGACCGACTATTACACGGAATTGGGTATTCGCGTTCGTTATCTCCATTCGGAGATCGATACCTTGGAACGGGTGCGCATCTTGCGCGATCTGCGGCGCGGCGATTTCGATGTCCTCATCGGCGTCAATCTGTTGCGCGAGGGATTGGATCTTCCCGAGGTCTCGCTGGTGGCCATCCTCGATGCCGATAAGGAGGGATTCCTGCGCTCGGAGCGATCGCTCATCCAGACGATCGGTCGCGCAGCACGAAATGCTCGGGGCAAAGCCATTCTCTACGCCGACAAGATCACCGAATCGATGGATCGGGCGATCAAGGAGACGCGCCGCCGCCGCCGCAAGCAAGAAGCCTACAATCGCCGGCATGGCATCACGCCACAAACGATCATCAAGCCGGTGGAGGCCACACTGGTGACCATCGCCGAAGCCGATTACTTCAAGATTCCGCTCGATCTGGATGACACGGGCGCCACCACGCCCGAAGAACTCGAGGAGACCATCCGGCAATTGGAAGCCGAGATGCGCGAGGCGGCCAAAAAACTGGAATTCGAGCGCGCGGCGGAGTTGCGCGATAGGATCAAACACCTCAAGGATCGAGCGCTGGAAGTCATCTGAGGCGGTGATGGGCACGTCGAGAGGATGGTGCACCGACGATGCCTCATGAGGGAGAACGCCAGACATTCATGGACGCCAGGGGAGTGGGTCGAGAGCTGGAGAGCATCCACCATCCGGTCACTCATCGACGGGGCACGCTCATCGGCGGATGAGCGTGGTTCCGCGTGAAGAGAGGGAGACGAGAATGGCCATATTTCGGTTTTTCACCGCCGGCGAATCCCATGGACGAGCGTTAGTCGCCATCGTCGAGGGACTCCCCGCCGGTCTGACCATCGACATCGAGTATATCAATCATCAACTCCGGCGTCGCCAGCACGGCTATGGACGCGGCGGTCGACAGAAAATCGAGTCCGATCGCGTCGATATCCTCTCCGGCGTGCGACATGGCGAGACGCTGGGATCGCCCATCGCCCTGCTGATCGAGAATCGTGATTTCGTCAACTGGCAGGATGTCATGGCCGTCGAACCGCGCCAACTGGACGATGCGGCGGCGCGACGACTCACCCGGCCGCGGCCGGGACATGCTGATCTGGCGGGCGGGCTGAAATACAATCGGCGCGACTTGCGCGATGTTCTGGAACGGGCCAGCGCTCGCGAAACGACGGCGCGAGTGGCCGTCGGCGCGCTGGCGCAACTCTTGTTGAGGGAGTTCGGTATCCTCATCGCCAGCCATACGTTGATGCTGGGAGGTATTCCCGAACATCCTCCGCTCGACGTACCTTGGGAGACGATCGCTGCCATTCCGGAAGACTCGCCCTTGCGTTGCGCCGATCGGGACGTCGAACGACAGATGATGGCGAAAATCGATGAAGCCAGAAAGGCCGGGGATTCGTTAGGCGGCATCTTCGAGGTCGTCGCCCACGGCGTGCCGCCAGGGCTCGGTAGCCACACGCAATGGGATCTGAAGCTGGATGCTCGCCTGGCTCAAGCCATCATGTCCATTCAAGCCGTCAAGGCCGTGGAGATCGGCATCGGAGCGACCATCAGCAGTTGGCCGGGCTCTCAAACGCATGATGAGATTTACTACGATGCCGACAATCGCCGGTTCTATCGCAAGACGAATCGCGCCGGTGGCCTGGAAGGCGGAATCACGACCGGCGAGGATGTCCGCGTGCGCGGTCATCTCAAACCGCTGTCTACGTTGCGGAAGCCGCTCATGAGCGTCCATATCGATACCAAGGAGCCGGCCGAAGGGCACTTCGAGCGGTCGGATGTGACGCCCATCGCCGCCGCCGGCGTCGTCGGCGAAGCCATGGTCGCCATTGTGCTCGCTCAGGCCATGCGAGAAAAATTCGGCGGCGATTCGCTCGCCGAGATGCGGCGAAATTTCCACGGATATATGGAGCAGGTACGAGCATATTGATCGCGGCCACCGGGGTCGTCGGCGAGATGTTCCTGAATCGACCGCCGACCGGTAGCGTCTCGTTTCTGCAAAGTAGCGCCTTTCCATCATGAACGAACTCATCCTCCGATTCGATGCCGGGACGTTGGTGCTCGATGGCGCCGACCGATCGACGACCGTCCCCACACCTTTCCGGTGGGACGAACGGGTCCATCGCTGGCGCGCCCCAGCCATGGCCTACCGAGAGGTGATCGAGGACCTGATCCGCCGGAAAAGACCCTATCGGGATGAGGCGCGACAATACGATCGGTTCGACTTTCGCGTCACATTGGACATGGAACCGCGCCCTTATCAGCGAGAGGCCATCGCCGCCTGGCGACGGCACGGTCGGCGCGGAGTGGTCATCTTGCCCACCGGAGCGGGGAAGAGTTTCGTGGCCCAGATGGCCATCGAACAAACCGGACGCTCGACGCTCATCGTAGTTCCCACCATCGACTTGATGAATCAGTGGTACGATCTGCTCCTGGCCACGTTTCAGGCTGAGGTGGGATTGATCGGCGGCGGTTACTTTGAATTGGGGGCGTTGACGGTGACCACCTATGCCTCGGCGTTTCGGTTCATGGAACGGTTGGGTCATCAATTCGGTTTCATCATCTTCGACGAGTGTCACCATCTGCCGGGGAGCGCCTACCGGTATGCCGCCGAGATGGCCATCGCTCCATTTCGCCTGGGATTGACGGCCACGCCCGAACGCGCCGATGGCAGCGAGGCGTTGCTCGGCCATCTCATCGGTCCCATCGTATATCGCCGCGCGCCGCGCGAGTTGGCCGGCGAATATCTGGCCGAGTATAGCCTCATGCGCATTCACGTACATTTGAGTCCGGAAGAGCGCGCCGCGTATCAGCGCCAACGGACCATCTTTCGCTCGTTTCTCGACGAACAGGGAATCAGTCTCAACAGTTTGCGGGGATGGCAAATGTTCATCGCCGCCAGTGCCCGCTCCGAGGCCGGGCGTCGGGCGATGCTCGCCTATCGCGAATCGAAGCGCATCGCCTTGGGCACCGATGCCAAGTTGCGCGTCCTGGCCACATTACTCCAACGTCACCGTCGAGACCGCGTGCTCATCTTCACCGCCGAGAACGAGATGGTCTACCGCATTTCCGAGCGATTCTTCATTCCGGCCATCACCCATCAGACGCCCATCAAAGAACGCCATCAGTGGTTGCAGGCGTTCAATCGTGGGGAGGTATTGGCCATTGCCACCTCCAGGGTGTTGAACGAAGGCGTGAACATCCCCGACGCCTCGGTGGCCATTGTGCTCTCCGGGTCGGGCTCCACGCGCGAACACATTCAGCGATTGGGGCGCATCCTGCGCAAGCGACCCGATAAGCAAGCCATCATGTACGAGGTGGTGACGGCCAATACGACCGAAGAACGCATCAGCGCCCGCCGCGGTGAAAGGATATAACCTCCGTGGGAGTGCCTCCCAGCGCGCGAAACGCGCAGACACGCGCGGAAGAGGGTATGTAACGAGATTCGTTGCTCCTCTTCTTCATCGGGGTGAATGCGAGAGCCGAAAAAAAATTTCAAAGTTGTATGGGTCGAATGCTTTTTCGCCAGGAATGATCTATCATATACGATGACGTAGAATGAGATGAAATAGGTCGGACGCATGCAACACAGCGGTTTTCGAACAGGGAGAGTCTTTTTGCTCACAGGCATATTGTTGCTCATTGAGGGTACCTGGAGTGTGCCGGCACTAGCGCTCGATCCTGAGAAGGCTATCACCCAGTACGTGCATGATGTCTGGCAGATCGAGGATGGCTTGCCGTCAAACGTCGTCAACGGCATTCTTCAGACTCGCGACGGGTATATCTGGCTGACGACCGAGGGCGGGCTCGTCCGGTTCGATGGCGTCAAGTTCACCGTCTTCAATAGTGAAAATACTGAGGCGATCAAACAGACGCCCATTTACGGACTTTACGAAGACCGGGATGGAAACCTCTGGATGGGGACCACGGGAGGGATCATTCGATACGGGAACGGACGATTCACCAACTACACCCTGGATGAAATAGGGACGCGCGGAGCAATCGTGTGGTGTGAAGACCGGGAGGGGAATCTATGGATTAGCACCGGTCGTGGCATGTACCGACTCAAGGATGGGCGATTCACTAAAATAGACTGGTATCCAGGAAGCGTGACTTCGATTTGTGAAGATCAAAAGGGTGATCTCTGGATTGGTGGGAGTCTGGGAGTCTATCGACTGAAGGACGGAGCCGCGACCCATTACGACCTGGGTGGCCCGATGAACAATCAGGTGATGACGATCTATGAAGATCGCGCGGGAAACCTCTGGGTCGGTACATTGGGCGGGCTGAATGTATTCAAAGACGGAAAGTTTACTCACTACACCACGGGTGATGGCTTGTCGCACAACCACGTGAGAGCCATCTGTGAAGATCGGGATGGGAATCTCTGGATCGGCACCGAGGGCGGCGGGCTCAATCGACTCGAAGCTGGCAGATTCACCCACTTCACTATGAAACAGGGATTGTCCGACGACCGGATCTTAGCCATCAGTGAGGACCGGGAAGGTAGTCTCTGGATCGGGACATACGGCGGTGGGCTCAACCGACTCAAAGATGGGAATGTGACGCCCTATACAACGAATGAGGGTCTGTCTCATAACCATGTGTATACCGTCTACGAGGACGGAGCTGGGAACCTGTGGATCGGCACCAACGGCGGCGGATTGAACCGGCTCAAGGATGGCGTGTTCACTCATTACACCACGCGAGATGGCCTGTCCAACAACATCGTGAGATCGATCTACGGTGATCGGCATGGCAACCTGTGGATCGGCACCTACGACGGATTGAACCGGCTCAGGGATGGCGTGTTCACTCATTACGTTCCCCAAGGGTTGTGGTCGAACCGACTGGTGAGGTCGATTTATGAAGATCGGGAAGGAAATCTGTGGGTCATGACAATGGGGGACGGACTGAGTCGGTTCGAGAGGGGGAAGTTCACTTACTATCACAGAGAGAAGGCGCTGAGTTATCTTTATCCTGCCATATTGGAAGGACAGGATGGGCACCTCTGGATTGGCAGCAGAGATGGTCTGTTCCAGTTGAAAGATGATGACGTTGTTCATTACACGGCCAAAGATGGGTTGTCTCACTCCTATGTGGTATCCCTCTACGAAGACGATGAAGGAGTGCTCTGGATCGGCACCTACGGCGGCGGACTGAATCGGTTCAAAGACGGCACGTTCACACGCTACGGGGTGAAGGAAGGTCTCCCCGATGAAGTGGTCTACGCGATCCTGGAAGATGACAAAGAGAACCTCTGGATGAGCGGCAACAGAGGCATCTTCTGCGTCAGCAAGGGCGAGTTGAACGATCTGGCCGAGGGAAGAATCGCATTCATTTCCTGCCGCGTTTTTGGCAAAGCCGACGGCATGAAGTCGATCGAATGTTCCGGCGCGCATCAACCCGCCGCGTGGAAAGCGCGGGACGGACGGCTCTGGTTTCCGACGACCAAGGGCGTGGTCGTCATTGATCCGGAGCATCTCAGAACGAACGAGATCCCGCCGCCGGTGCATATCGAGCAAGTTCTTGTTGATCATCGGGTCATCGATCTCGGTGAGGGGGCGGAGATCCCGCCGGGCAAGGGGGATCTCGAGTTCCACTACACGGCGCTCAGTTTTCTCGATCCACGTCGGGTTCGGTTCAAGTATCAACTGGAGGGCTATGATGGAAACTGGATGGATGCCGGGACGCGGCGCGTGGCCTACTACACTAATCTGCCACCGGGACGTTATCGGTTTCGCGTCATCGCTTGCAATAACGATGGCGTGTGGAACGAAGCCGGCGCGGCGGTGGAGTTTTACTTGGAGCCGCATTTCTATCAAGCGAACTGGTTTTACGCTCTCAGCGCGCTGACGCTTGGCCTGATCGGGCTCGGTCTCTATTATCTTCGCATCAATCGACTGAAGGCGCGGCAACGGGAACTGGCGCAACTCGTCGAGGAGCGCACGAGCGAGCTGGCGGAATTGAACCGCACGCTCGAGCAGCGCGTACAGGAGGGCATCGCCGCGCTCAGCGAGGCCGAGCGGATGGCCGCCTATGGTGAGATGGTGGCTGGAGTGGCCCACGAAGTGCGAAATCCGCTGTTCGGTCTGCAGGCCGCCGTCCATGTCCTCAGAAACAAGCTTCGCGATCTCAAGGAGGCGTCGCCACAACTCGATTTGATTCGGCGAGAGACCAATCGTATGAGCGCGCTGATGAACGAGCTGCTCGAATTTGCCAGGCCCAAGCCATTGTTGCTGACGGAGGTCGATCCCGGAAAGCTGTTACGTGAGGTCGTAGAGACATATCATACCGAGCACGGCACAGCCTCTCCAGAGATTGTCTTGGCGGTGCCTGACGATCTCCCTTCGGTTATGGTTGACAAGAGCCGGATCCTCCAGGTGTTAGTCAATCTCATCGAAAACGCGGCCAGGCACGCCAAGGGACTGACCCGGGTGACGCTGTCTGTTGATCTGCTGGGCGAATCGCAGCTCTGTATCCGAGTGAAAGATGATGGGGCCGGGATTGCCTCGGAACATCTTCCGCATATTTTCGAACCGTTCTTCACTACCGGAAGGGGAACGGGGTTGGGATTGGCCATCGTTCAACGAATCATCAAGGAGCATGGCGGCACGATCACAGTGGAGTCGAAACCCGACCACGGCACCGTGTTCACCATTTGCCTTCCTGCTCACCGCAAAGACGCGAAGGACGCAAAGGGGGAGAAAACAGAGGGTATTTCTCTGTGATCTTGGTGTCTTCGTGAGGCCTTTTTAGCGGAAGGGGATCACAATATGGGTCCAGAAGATAGGCTTTCACACCGAATCATCGGCGCGGCGATCGAAGTGCATCGGCATCTGGGACCAGGTCTGCTTGAGTCGGCTTACGAGGCGGCCTTGGCTAGAGAGTTCGAAGTTCGAGGTATTCCGTTCGAGCGACAAGTGCCTCTGCCATTGGTTTATAAAGGCACGAAGCTGGATTGCGGGTACAGATTGGATTTCCTTGTCGATCGGCTTGTGATCGTGGAATTGAAATCAGTTGACGAACTGGCACCTATTCACGAAGCTCAGGCCTTGACATATCTTCGCCTGTTAGAACGAAAACTCTGCCTCCTGATCAATTTTAACGTCCCGGTCTTGAAGCAGGGTATTAAACGTATCGTCCTGAATCTCTGAACCTTTAATGTTCCTTTGCGCTCTTGGCGTCTTTGCGGTTCAACTCACCGCGAAGGCGCAAAGGACGCAAGGTGAGGAACCAGAGCATATGAAAACCGGTCAGCCAATACTCATCATCGACGATGACGCCTCATTGTGCCAGGCGTTGGCGGAACTTCTCGGTAGCGCGGGCTACGAGGTCAAAACGGCCGAGACGGGCGCGGCCGCTCTGGAAGTGGTTCGTCAGGAATCGATCGGATTAGCGCTGCTGGACATTCGGTTGGGCGCCGAAAGCGGTCTCGATGTGTTGCCACAGATCAAGATGCTGCGGCCAGAGATGTCGGTCATCATCCTCACGGCGCTGGGGACGGTGGAAAACGCTGTCGCGGCCATGCGGCGCGGCGCCGACAATTTCATCGTCAAACCGATTGACCCCTCCAGCTTTCTGGTCATCGTCGAGAAAGGGTTGGAAGCCTGCTCGCTGCGTCGCAAGGCCGCTCGGCTCCAGCGACTGACCTCATCCTCTCGATCCATCATCTTCGGCCAGGGCAGCGCCATGAGCGATGTCCTCAGACTGGCCGAGGCGGTGGCGACCCGAGAGACCACCGTTTTGCTTCGAGGAGAAACCGGCACCGGAAAAGGAGTGCTGGCCCGCTTGATTCATGAGGCGTCGCCGCGAAAAAAGGAACCATTCGTTGAGTTGAACTGCGCCGGGTTGCAGCGGGACTTGACCGAATCGGAACTCTTCGGTCACGAGCGTGGGGCGTTCACCGGAGCCGTGGATCGGAAAATCGGCCTGTTCGAAGCCGCCGAGGGGGGCACGCTCTTTCTGGATGAAGTCGGCGAGTTGGACGCCGCGGTGCAGGCCAAGCTGTTGCGCGTGCTGGAGCAGAAGAGGTTCCGACGGTTGGGAGGCGTTGCGGACATTGAGGTGGATGTGCGACTCATCGCCGCCACCAATCGGGATCTGGAACAGGATGTGGCCGAGGGCCGGTTCCGGCAGGATCTCTGGTATCGGCTGAATGTCTTCACCATCGAACTGCCGCCGCTGAGGGAGAGGCGTCAAGACATTCTGCCTCTGGCGTATCACTTCCTTGACGAATTTCGCGGCGGGCGAACCTCGGCGCCGAGACTCTCTCCAGCAGTGGAGGAGATCCTGTTGGCTTACGATTGGCCGGGCAATGTGCGCGAGTTGCGGAACGTGATCGAACGGGCGGCGATCTTATGTCCTCCGGGCTCGGAGGTGCTGCCGATTCATCTGCCACCGCTGGAAGCCTCGCGTGAGGCTCTGCAGAAGACTACCGAAGACTCGCCGACCGCATCAGATACTGCGCCCGCCTCGATGTCGATGGAAGAAGCCGAACGACGACACTTGGCGTCCACCCTCAACGCTCACGACTGGAATTTGCAAGCTGCGGCTCGGGCGCTGGGCCTCTCCCGCGCCACGCTCTACCGCAAGATCAAGAAATACAACCTGTCCCCCGAGGACTGACGGTGGTCAGTCGTCAATGGCCGGTGGTATGCTATCCTCCTGAAGGACGGTCTCAGGAGGAACTTGTGAGTCTACCATAAAAAGTTGTCGAATCGGATGGCCAAGAGACTCCCAGCCCTATCTGCTGCGCATCCCCGGTTGGACTGAGGAGCGTTATTTTCGGGAAGCGCCCGAAACCCGTATCGTCGAGTTCGAAGACGGAGAGTTGATCATGCATTCACCGGCAAATGTCCGATACCAACAGCGTCACCAGTGCCATCAGTATCATCGATGAAATCGATGAACTTTTCGGCATCTTCCGCATGGTTCGCGGGTCGTTTTGGACTCGTCTCAAAATGAGACCCGATGTCTCAACATAAGACACACTGACTGTCTCATTATGAGACGAGCGGCTCGGCCCCGTCGCCCGCTCGTTGTGAGGCTCTTTCTCCAACTGCTTCACCTCCATCGAGTTCATCGATTGCTCGCTCACAAAGTTGAATCTTGGCACACGGCTTGCTCTATGACTGCTGTGTCAGTGGTCCGTCATCGATGGTTGACCGTCGTGTCATTGATAGCGCGTGAGGCACGGCGGTGAATCGCCCGACTACGAACCGGCAACGGGCCGCGGACAGACGATCGAGGAGAGATGGATGGGGTAGAGAATGGAACAAAAATTGATCCTGATTGTAGACGACGATGAGGCGGTTAATTCGAGTTTGGCATCACTTTTGGCATCGGAGGCGATGGTGATTCGGATAGCGTCCACGGTGGAGGAAGCCGAGAGACTGCTGATGACTGAGGTCTTCGATCTGGCGATTGTGGATTTGAGTTTGACGGGACGAGTTGGTCGGGAGGGACTGGACCTCATTTCCCGGATCAAGCGGCGGACGCCGGAGACGCAAGTGGTATTGTTGACCGGGTATGGTTCGCCGGAGATCGAACGAGAAGCCCGGCAGCGTGGAGCCGTTGAGTATTGGGAAAAGACGATACCCATTACCACCCTCATTGAACGGCTCCGCGCGCTGGGCCTTCCGGTGAGGCAAGAAGGAAGTAGCAACGGGTGTGCCGCCTTCAATGGGGGATAGGGTTCTTCATTGAGAGGAGAAACAAAAACGGGAAATGTTGAGCTTTACGAATATCAAAATCCTTTCA
>RFHM01000483.1 GCA_003696865.1 Acidobacteriota bacterium
CTCCTAGTGGGGAAGAAGCCGTCTGGAGATTCCTTCTCGAGCGCGCCGGCAGGGTGAAGTTTCGCTGCGTTGAATGAAAGATCTCCAAGTCTCGTTTTTGATATCTCATTCCCTAGCGGCGATCCCATCGGAAATTCGTCCATTGTCAAAAGCTGAACCGCACCTCCGTCTCAATGCGCCGTCCCGGCAATGCGGCTCTAGCCTGACCGAAAAATGGAGAGGTCTGAACGCCGGAGAAATTCGACCGAGAACCCTTTCCCTCATAGCCCATGTGCATCATGGGTAGTGGCAAGGCCCCAAGAGGGCGACACTCAATGGCTCGCAGTGGAGCCGGAGGGAGAACTTTGGGATGACCGCGGGTTTTTTATCCGAGCCCCACCGGGACAATATTAACTCAAAAGTGGCGGGTAGAGGAGAAAGACTGGGGTGAGAAGCCTGACAGAGGCGAGGAACGGAGGCATCAGGGATTGGAAGACATGGTCCCTCCCGTGCATACTGATGGGTTTCACACTCATCATAACATGGGAGGGACCGATGCCGCGTTTATCACGTCTGCCCAAGAGCAGTAGCTGGTTTTTTGTATGGCTTCTAGTCTCAGTTTCGAGGGGGCCAGATCCGGCACCACTTGATCTTTTAGTGGCTGTTAGGAGCGCTGATTCTGGTGGATCAGGGGCGGGGGACGCTCAAAGGGATGAGCCAGATGGTGCCGGCGCGGATCACCTACTGGGCGATGTTGCGGATGATCCGGTCCGGGTGGTGGGATGGACAGAGGCTGATCCAGGCGATGGTGGGGACCGTGTTGGCCTGGCTGCCCGAGCCGGCCGATGGGTGCTCTATCTGATTGGCGATAGCACGGTCAAACGCAAGCAGGGGAAGCAGCATCCGCTGGGACGGGCGACCCGACTCAATGAGCATCAGGCCTATGTGTTTGGGGTTGGGGTGGTCCTGTTGATTGCCCGTTGGGGAGGTATCGGATGCCGGTAGCCGTGGCCGTGATCGATCCGGAGGTGAAGGGCCATCAGAACATCCTGTTCCGCCAGAGGCTGCGGGAGTTTGTACCACCGGGGTGGGCGCGGCAGGTGGTGGTGGCTGGTGCCGGCTTTGCGGCCCGCGCCACGTTGGACCAGATTCGGCGTCAGCGATACGATTATGTGTTTGCGCCGGCCCGGACCTGGAAGCTGGACGGGGGGACGCCGCTTGCCCGAGTCCCTTGCTGGCAGGCCCCGGCTGGATGACAAATCGTACAGGAGTCCGAGAGTATTCGGAGAGCACCACGTCGTATGAGAGACGGCGAGGGGTCAGTTGAGCAAGCATCAGAAAGATGGACAATAAAGTGATCTCCGGTCGGCGGATGAAGATGGAACATGCGTCCGGCAAGTCAAATACGAGCGCGTTCGGCGAGGCGAGTATCGACCGGTTTTGAGGCTATCCCCGATGGTGGTCGAGGCCGTGGTGGGGCTGATTCGGCTGGGACATCGGTGGGATGGAGCCAAAGGAGGCGTGTGCCGGCAGACAAAGCCCAGCATGACCTTTTCACCTCTTCCAACTTTGGGATCATCTTGTGCAACTCAGCTGATCCAACGAAGGAGTGATGGTGAGCAAGGAGGTTGATATTCTTACGTATGATGTCATGATGAATTCTCTGCCACAGGCTCTTCGAGAATTCGAGATTTTCGCGGTGCTCTGGTAGGACGAGCAACTGGTAAAGAAAATCAAGGAACGTCACTATTGATCGGGATTGGTATGGGGTCCTATAATGGCTGGCCAATTCCGTATGCAGTGGACTAGCTTCACCTCGCTCTGCCCGGCGTCGTCGGCCGCTGACATCCACTATTATGCGCTGGAAGGAGAGGAGAGATGAAGATTTCGAGAATCACGATATTAACCCTTGGCGTAGCCGATTTAGGCAAAGCGACAGAATTCTATGAAGCTGTACTGGACACGCCTCCCAACACATCCTTTGAGGGCATTGCCTTCTTTGAGTTACCAGGAACGTGGCTGGCGCTCTACCCTTTGGAAAAACTGGCAGAAGACATTTCCCCGGAGATTCCGGCGACTCGCCGTGGATTCCGTGGAACCACTCTTGCCTGTAACGCTCGTCGTAAGGACGACGTTATTGCCATTGTACGACGTGCAGCGTCGGCCGGTGCCCGGATCGTGAAAGAACCACAAGATACATTCTGGGGCGGCTTCAGTGGATACTTTGCCGACCTTGATGACTATTACTGGGAGGTGGCTTGGGGACCAATGTTTGAGTTCACAGAGAATGGAGAGATGATATTCAAAGAAAATGCATGAACGCTTCACCTGACCGCTCTTTCGCCGGCATTCATAGCGGCAGGCCAGCGGTGGTGTGAGGCGTAAAAGGAGGGAACCTCTTATGAGATTCAAAACCTTTATCGATTGCTCGACGAGGGGCCTACTGAGTATTCGGCGCTTCAAAGAGATGGCGAAAAGGTGCGGTATGGGGATTCGCGATGACTGCGGTCGGACGGGAGCACGTCGAGCGGTGACCGTCCTTCTCGCTGGCGCATTGGCCGGATCGATGGTCCTGAGATCTCGAGCCTCCGTCGCGGAACAAAACGCGGAGTGGCTGATCTTCATCGGATCGGATGGGCACACGACGGTTCAGTACGACACGTTCCGCACCCAGTTCTCCACCTTCGCCCGCTACTTTCCGAAAGGGACAAAGATCGAGGATTTCCTCTATATCTTCCCGGACGAGTACCGGTGGGACACCACAAGCGATCCGAACAGCAATGTATTGCACTTCCCCACGGGCGACTACGCGGTTCTCTCGGAGGTGGATCTGCTGGACGCGAAGAAGGGCCCATCGATCACCGTCGAGGCAGACGGGACCTATGTGTTCCGCAACTGGGACGGGCGCAAGGAATTGAATGGCCACTTCGGAGTGTGGATCGACCCTGGCCATTTCAATCGCTATGCCGCGGCATGGGTACTCCCTGAAACATTCGAGTTTGTGTCGTGGAAAGCAAATCGTGAGGGAAAGTGGGTGAAGCGCCGCAACACCCTCGCCTTCTTTGGCCGGAATGTGAACGACCTGGTGTTCACGGTCCGCTTCCGTCGACGCGACCGAGCTGCCCTCAATGAGATGCGCCAACTTCTCGCTGGGCGGGAGGGCGTGGAGGTGGAGAGTGCCGGAGACGGGCTGCGCGTGGTCCTTGCCGATACAGTCCTCTTCAAGTCAGGCTCGGCCGAGATCGGCCCCGAGGGTCGCGCCGTGATTGCCCGCATCGCCAGCCGTCGCAGGCCCCAGGCCCGCATAGTGGTAGAGGGCCACACGGACAACGTTCCCATCCGAGGCGCACTCGCTCAACGCTTCCCGACCAACTGGGAACTGTCCGCAGCGCGCGCCCTCGCGGTGGTCCACGAGCTCGCGCGGGCGGGCGTGCCCGAGGACCAGCTCGAGGCCCGGGCCTTCGGATCGACGCGCCCACGGGCCTCGAATGCAACTCCCGAGGGCCGCGCGCGGAACCGCCGCATCGAGATCCTCTTTGCGCAAGATCGCCGCTAGCCGGGAGCGGCCTGGAAGCTGGCGAGTCTCGCACCGGCGGGGACCCGGGCCTCCTTTTCCCGACCCTCGCGGCGGTCAGCCCGCGGCCTGGAATCCGGCGAGGAGGTTCCCCTATTGTATTGCTCGAGGGAGGCCCGGAGCCCTCAGTGATCTGGAAGGCCGGATCGGCTTCGAAGTGGAACCGGAAGTCGATGTTCTCCTCCTGGGTGTGACGAGTGGCGTTGTCTCTCGAGAGAGATGAAGTCTTGCGCGAGAGGCATCGACGGCCGGCCCGCGCAGACGGGATTCCATCTCGGCGCGGGAGAGGTGTGTCACGCGCCTGTCGGGGAAGCATCCAAGAACTCCCCGGCACGCCAGCAGTATGTAGGGTTACTTATTGAATGAGACAGATCATCGGTCGTTTGGGATCATAGGGCTCGGCGTACAAATCCAAGACCTCTCCTCCAGAGGAAGTCAGTGGTCGCCGGCGCAAGATACACCAGCTTCTTCTGTCCGGGCTGGCGATCGTTCTTTGCGCATCCGCCCGTATGGTCTCGCTGGAGATGGCCTCTACCACTC
>RFHM01000484.1 GCA_003696865.1 Acidobacteriota bacterium
CTTTATGGAACAGTGTGGGGGGGGTGATGGTGATTCCCTTAGAGGATGCCAACAGCCTTGCGCTGCTGCCGGTACTGGAAACGCTAGCAGCGGCTTCCTCCGCCGGCAAGATACAGGTGATCCATCCGGACCTGCATCGGGAGGATGTTTCCCGTGGCGCGGCGGCATTTCACCTTGTTCGCATGCTGGGCGCTTCGATCTCATCGCTCCGTAGTGCGCGCCGCTGCCGGCGCGAGCTGGCGCAGCTTCTCGACTCACCGCGCATCGACGTGACCCTGCCGAGGAAAGCAGGAGATGTGCTTTATCTCAAGACCAACCTCTGGTTTGGGGTGAAGGCGGGTGGATCGGTCGGTCATATCGCCGGAGTAGTGAACGGTTTGCTGGATCATGGCTATGGCCTGGTGTTCGCGGCGGCAGAAGAACCGGTGATGTTGAAGAGCGGGGCGCGATACCTGCGTGTAGATCCACCGAAGGTATTTGGTTTGCCATCTGAACTCAATTACTACCGTTTTCAGGAGATGTTCACGGCCCAGGTTGGCCGGTCGGCTGATTCAATCGAGCCTGATTTCATCTATCAGCGTCTTTCGGTTGCCAACTATGCCGGGGTGATTCTTTCCCGGCAGTTTCATGTTCCCCTGGTACTGGAGTACAACGGCTCCGAGGCATGGATTGCAAAACACTGGGGCAATCCGTTGCGCTACCACGACCTGGCAGTGATGGCAGAAGATGCGTCTCTTCGTCACGCCCACCTGGTGGTGACCATCTCCGATGTACTGCGCGACGAACTGCTGGAGCGAGGTGTTGCTCCAGAGCGCATCGTGGTCTATCCCAACTGCGTTGATCCGGAAGTTTTCGACCCTGAACGGTACTCAAGGGAGGAGATCGCGGCAGTACGGCGCGAGCACGGGATTGCAATGGATGCCCGGCTAGTGACTTTTGTCGGCACTTTCGGCCAGTGGCATGGGGCCGAGATCCTGGCCAAGGCCATTCGCCGCCTTGTAGAGAAGGATTTGGTCTGGCTTGAACAGCGGAAGGTTCACTTCATGCTGGTGGGTGATGGCCTGCGGATGCCGGAAGTACGCAAGGAGATCAATGGGAGGGAGGCGGAACGGTTTGTTACTTTGACGGGCCTCGTGGAGCAGCAACAGGCACCCCGGTATTTGGCAGCCTCCGACATATTGGTTTCTCCCCATGTTCCCAACACAGATGGCAGTCGTTTTTTCGGTTCTCCGACAAAACTTTTTGAGTATATGGCGATGGGCAAGGGCATCGTAGCGTCCGAATTGGAGCAGATTGGAGAAGTACTCAGTCCAGGACTCAGGGCATCCGAGGGTGACCAGGACAAGGAAGTTCAAAACGAGAGCGCGGTCGCTGTATTGACGACGCCGGGGGATGTGGATGATCTCGTGCGCGGTATCCGTTTACTTGTTGAGCATCCGGATTTATGTGAGCGTCTTGGAAAAAATGCACGTCGAAAAGTTCTGGATCACTACACATGGAAGCATCATGTAGACGCGATTATCAAAGGCTTGAAGGCAAATACTCTGGTTGGATAGGTATGCAAGTATGCAAGAAGGAATACTGACCGATATTCCCGGATGGCTCAAACATACCCCGCTCGTGACTTGGATGGTCGTATATTTCCTAACCTGCGTTGTGGGGGCGTTGCTGATCTTGTTGAATTACCGGACATTCATTCTCCTGTTCGAATATTTCTCCGGGGTGAAACTGGATCTGCCTGTCGATAAAGGCACGCTTTCCGTTTTGTACGCTTTGTTACTGGGAGCGCCTTTATTGGTATGGGTTGGATATCTGATCGGCTTGCGTCTTGGTGTGTCGAGTGGGAAGTTGAGCGGTAGGACGGACACATTCAAATCGCCACACAGCTGGCCGTGGGCTGTGGTGACCTTTGGTGCTTGCCTGGCGGTTGGGGTCTGGTCTCTGATTCGGGGAGGCGCTTTTGAAGAACTGATGGCATGGGTTCAATTCGATCGCTGGATCCAGGCTCGTTGGCGGCTTTTCTCACAGTTGTCTTTTTTCGAATTCGTCAATCTCTATCTGTTTCTTCCGCTGGCTGCCGGTTGGTTGCTTGTAGATGCGGAATGCGGAGGACGATGGAGAAGGATTCTGGCGAGGCTGTCGGTAGTGGTGATGCTTGCAGTTGAGGTGCTGTTGTTTCAGAAGAAATCGGTGATCGTTTCCCTGCTTCTATTGATGGGAATTATCGTGCTCTGGAGGATAAGATCTGGTCGTACACTGAAACGGCCTAAGCTAGTGGTGGGTGCCGGGAGTTTTGTTCTTGCCGTAATCTATTTTTCACTTGTGGTATTGCCTGTTTATAGGGTGTCGGAAGAGCAGATATCGCAAGCGGTAGTGAAGCGGCAGGTATCACAAGCAGCAGCGGTGCGGCAGGAGTGGTTGTTAGAGCTGATGAATGAATTTGGGGGGTTTGAATCTCATAGGGAAGCTGTATTTTTCTATGCTCTGTTGGCACCGTTGACCAGGACCTCTGTTCCAGCGATATATTATTCGTTTATTTTTCCCCGTGAACACCCTTTCTACGGCCTGGATATTGGGCAGGATATCTTGGGATTCGGTTCGATGCCTGATGACAATAAAGTAGTCTGGAAGCGCATGAATCCCGATATCGAGGGTGGGTCGGTGGCTGCTCCTTTTCACTTTGTGCTCTACAGTCAGGTTGGGCTGCTTGGAGCTATGCTGGGCAGCTTTCTTGTGGGACTTGCACTTGGCTGGGGCTGGTTTTCCGTGCTCGGGAGTATACAATCACCCGCCATCGGCGCGATGGCGGGATCACTCATCATTTTGTTGGCAATCTATCTTGCCATTGATTCCGTGCGCAACAGTCTGATTGTCAGTTACGGGGTGGTCTGGGGTTGGCTATTTCTGTTCTGGGTATGGCTGGCTGGAAGGATTGAAATAGTTAGATCGGGGCCTCGTGTGGAGAAAAAGTCCGATCAGTTCCGAACGAATGAAACATGAAACAGGTATTGCAGGACTTGAAAGAAGGGGCCACAGTGGTGGCAGATGTACCCTGCCCCCGTGTGCGGGCGGGTGAGCTATTGATACAGAGCCGAGTCAGCCTGGTTTCCACGGGGACGGAACGTATGCTCGTTGAGTTCGGTCGGGCTGGCCTTATCGATAAGGCGCGACAACAGCCGCAAAAGGTGAGACAGGTTTTAAATAAGGTACGTACCGACGGGATATTATCCACTTGGGAGGCCGTCAAAAGCAAGCTCGACCATCCGCTACCTTTGGGTTATAGCAATGTCGGCGTGGTTCTCGAGGTAGGGTCCGGTGTAGAGGGCTTTGAGGTAGGGGATCGCGTGGTCTCCAACGGCCCACATGCCGAAGTGGTCTCGGTTCCGAAACATCTCTGCGCGAAGATTCCGGATTGGGTGGATGATGAACAAGCAGTTTTCACCGTGATCGGTGCAATCGGTCTGCAGGGTATCCGTCTTGCCCAGCCGACACTCGGTGAGACGTTCGTTGTGATTGGTCTAGGCTTGATCGGGTTGGTCACTGTTCAACTGTTGCGTGCCAATGGCTGCCGTGTTTTTGGTGTGGACATAGATCCCACCAAGGTTGCCATGGCCAGGAAGTTTGGCGCGGAGGCTGTGGATCTTTCCCAGGGTGAGGACCCGGTAGCAGCAGCGTTTCGCTTCTCCCGAGGACGGGGTGTAGATGGTGTATTGATAACGGCCTCCACGAAGAGCGACCAACCAATCAGACAGGCTGCGGCCATGTGCCGCAAGCGTGGGCGAATAGTCCTGGTAGGTGTGGCCGGCATGGCCCTCGAGAGATATGAATTTTACAAGAAGGAGCTGAGTTTCCAGGTATCCTGCTCGTATGGGCCTGGCCGTTACGATCCAGAGTATGAATTGCACGGGCATGACTATCCAGTAGGCTACGTGCGCTGGACTGAACAGCGTAATTTTGAGGCAGTTTTGGATATGCTCGCTGCGGGACTGGTCGATTGTCGTTCCCTGATTTCCCACCGCTTTCCCATTGAGAGAGCTCATGAGGCTTATCGGCTCCTGACCACTAATGAGCAATATCTTGGGATCATTCTCGAGTACGGGCGGTCTGAGGAAGTGGTTCGCAAGCCAGAGGTGTTACTGAGCCACGCCGCATCTACGACGGCATTGGCAGGTGATCCCATTGTAAGCTTCATAGGAGCAGGTAATTATGCCAGCAGATTTCTGATCCCTGCCTTCAAACAAAGCGGTGTCCGGCTCGACACCATTGTGACTAGCGGTGGGGTGAGTGGCGTACACCATGGTAGAAAACACGGCTTCCGGCGTGCGTCGACCGATCCGTTAGCGGTCATCGGCGGTGACAGTTGCAACACGGTTGTCATCGCTACGCGCCATGATTCCCACGCACGCTACGTTTGTGATGCACTCACTGCAGGCAAACATGTTTTCGTCGAGAAGCCGCTCGCACTTTCACATAATGAAATTGATGCTATTGAAAAGGTGATACAGGAGAGACGTGGAATGGGGGAGGTGCCTATTCTGATGGTAGGGTTCAACCGCCGCTTTGCCCCTCATGTGATAAGAATGAAGGCGCTTTTAGGTAGTGTGAATGAGCCCAAGTGCATGGTCATGACAGTAAATGCAGGTGCTATTCCAAAGGAGCACTGGACCCAGGACAGGACGATCGGAGGTGGAAGGATCATTGGCGAAGCCTGTCATTTCATAGACCTCCTTCGCCATCTCGCCGGCGCGCGCATTAAACGATTCAGCGTGTCGAGGATCAGTGCGGTTCCCGGTATCGATATCGTCAATGACAAAGCGACAATAACTCTCGACTTCGAGGATGGTTCCATAGGGACTGTACACTATTTCGCTAACGGTCATAGTGGCTTCCCTAAAGAGCGTCTGGAGGTATTCTGCGCAGGTCGCGTTCTGCAACTCGATAACTTCCGCCGCTTGCGGGCAATGGGCTGGCCTGGCTTCCGGGGAATGTATACCTGGCGCCAGGACAAGGGCCAGGTTGCATGCGTCGAGGCGTTTGTCACAGCGATCCAGAAGGGAGAACCAGGGCCCATTTCGATCGAAGAACTGTTGGAGGTCAGCCGTACGGTAATCGATGTGGATGCGGAACTGTGCCGGGAAGGATGTTGAGCCAGTATTTCAATACGGTTCGCTACCTGACGTGGCGGCAGATATTGGCGCGTCTGTGGTACCGCATTTACAGACCGATTCCTAACCTTGCTCATGCTCCATTGCGTCGTAAGGTAACGGGAAAGTGGTTACCACCGATATGCGGAAGGGAATCGCTGCGTGGGCGATGGCGCTTCGAATTTCTGAACGAAATACACGATCTCTCATTTCCCGATGATTGGAATTCGACAGATGTCCCCCGTTTATGGGTGTATAACCTACACTATTTCGATTATCTGAATTCCTGCGAAGCCGCTAAGCAAAATGATATCCATATAGAGTTGATAACTAGATGGGTGGAGGAAAATCCGCCAGCTTCTGGTGTGGGCTGGGAGCCATATCCAACATCGCTTCGTATCGTAAACTGGATTAAATGGGTGCTGGCTGGAAATGAGTTACCACCGGTAGCAGAACATAGTGTTGCAGTTCAAACTAGATGGCTGCTCCGTAGGATCGAGTATCACCTTATGGGAAATCATCTACTGGCTAACGCAAAGGCTTTAATATTTGCAGGATGCTTTTTTGATGGACCTGAGGCGGACACATGGAGGGTTAAAGGAGAACGTATCCTTTTGGATCAGTTGCCTGAACAGGTTCTTCCAGATGGCGGACATTATGAAAGAAGCCCCATGTACCATCTGTTGGTACTACAGGACCTGCTTGACCTAGTCAATCTATACAATGCCTATAAAAAAGAAATTCCAGTGCTCTGGCTAAATGTGATCGAGCGGATGTTATTGTGGTCTGTATTTATGCGTCATCCAGATGGAGAAATTCCATTTTTTAATGATGCTTCTTTAGGTATCGCACCACTGCCAGGAAAGCTGGATTATTATGCAAAGTCTCTTGGTTTCGACGTAACAAAGGCTGTTGGTAACAGATATCTTTATGATAGCGGTTATTGCAGATTAACGAAGGTGGATGCCGTTCTTTTTGTAGATTGTGGTCCTGTTGGACCGGATATTCAACCGGGTCACGCACACGCAGATACACTCAGTTTCGAGCTCTCAGTTCAGGGAAGGCGCCTTTTCGTGAATTCTGGTACATCAACATATGAACGGAGTCGGGAGCGAACACGTCAGCGTGGATCAGCAGCTCATAATGCACTTGTAATCGATGGGCGGGATTCTTCTGAAGTATGGGCTTCCTTTCGTGTTGGCCGGCGTGCCAGAGTAAACAAATGCCGTGCAATTTTTGATAAAAATTTATTTTTTGTGATTACTGCGCAACATGATGGATACAAAAAAAAATCCATGGATATTCTACATGAGCGATCTTGGCGTCTGGGGAATGGTTATCTGGAGATCCGAGATACAGTATCCGGAGTGGGGAGACATCGGATCGAACA
>RFHM01000084.1 GCA_003696865.1 Acidobacteriota bacterium
ATTGAGGAGGTGGCCTATGATTTCGATCCGCGGCGGTGTGGGCAGAGCAAGTTGTCGGCCGGCATCGTCGCTCGCTACCTGCGCTCCCTCATCAGCTAGCGCGTGGAGAGTACCCTATGCATTCCTTAACGACATTGCCTCGGCGGACTCCCGATCTCCACCCAATGTTTCACCCTTCTCATCGGTCTTCCGCATCTTGTGGGAGTCCTGACGCGAGGCTGATATGGTGAATGTATCCATGGGAGATCCGACTCAGGACCGGCAGCGTCGTGCTGGGTTGGCATCTTTTTCCGGCGGGAATCGAATGTATTGGCTCAGAAGGGAAAACGGGAGAGGATGGGAGAATGGAGCGATGAATCAGTTCGAGGTTTGGAAACGACCCTCCACTCCCCCATCTTCCCACTCGACCACCCTCTCACTCGTGCTACGAGTGTCGACCCCACTCGCGGATGATCTGGTGAGCGTCGATGTCATGCGACGCCCCCACCACATCTCATCCCTTGTACTTTGGTCCTCAAATCTCAGAGCTTCATCGCCTCGCCCATCCCCCCGTTCATTTCCCTCTCCCCTCTTGGAGGCCGTTGAAGATAAAACCGCCCGATGTACGCCCCTCAGTGTCCCGGGCAGCCTGGTCACGAGGCCACGCCAATTTCGCCGGCCAGCGCTCAGTCGGGCTCCCTCCTGGCGGGATATCCCTCGACTCTCAGCCGATCTCGGTCGGGAAACAATGGAGAAGGGCTCCACCCCCTTTGTTTGATTCGGCCTCTCTTCGCGACTCTCGGCCGAGATCGGGCTGTGATCCCGCCGATTCCACTTCTGATCGCGCCGTCAATCCGTTCGATTCGCTGTATTTTTCTCGCGCTTTCCCCCTCTATACAAACGTGGACGCACACTCTGTCGACGCTTCATGGATCTCTGAAGGAACGGGCGCATTCCAATGGAAGATACCAGCGATGCGCCCATCAGAAGGTCGGTCGAGTCCCACTTGCCGGCTTCGGTGGGCGACATTAGAATCCAAGACGTGCCCATCATCTTGAGGCCAAGGGAGAGCGATCAGGGAGGCCTATGGAATCGATGTCGGTGAGTAAACAGAATGCGTGGATCGCCAGTGTGAAAGCCTGGGGACTGAGTCGAATTCGCCTGGAATGGGTGATCCATGGGATGCTTGCGCTCGCCTTTTCCGGGTTGCTATTGGCGTACATTCAATTTGCCGGTCCCAATTTGCCGGGTCTGGACGGCTTTTATCATATCAAGATGGCCTATTTGATTCGCGAGCAGGGCATCCCGGTGAAGTTTCCCTGGTTGAAGTTCACCATCCTGGATGAAGCGGGGTATACGGATCATCATCTGTTGTTGCATCTTTTTCAGGTTCCCTTCACCTATCTGAGCGATGATCTGCGGTTGGCGGCGAAGGTCGCTCCCGTCGTTCTGGCGGCCATCACGTTCACCATCTTTTATCTCGTCATCTGGCGATATGGCATCCGGTATCCATTTTTCTGGCTGATGCTCCTCTTTGCTTCCTCGAGTCCGTTCTTGTATCGCATGAATATGGCTCGAGGCCAAAGCTTCAGTCTGGCCCTACAGCTCATCGCCTTCCACTTCGTCATGGAGCGAAAGGCGTTGGCGCTGGCGATTCTGGCCGCGGTTTTCGTCTGGGCGTATAACGGATTCCCCATCCTCGTTCCACTGGTTCTGTTCGGCGTGGTGGCTCATTATTTGGCCGAACGACGGATCGAATACAAGCTGGTCATTGGCGTCGGCGTGGGCATCATCATCGGCCTCGTCCTTCATCCCTATTTCCCTCGCGATGTGCTGTTCATCTGGAATCATATCGTTCCCAAGCTCTTTGCCACCAAGTACGCGACATCGGTGGGGCGGGAATGGTATCCGTATAATTCCTGGATCTTTTTCACGCTGTCTCTGGTCGCCCATCTCGCTTATTTGGGCGCTCTGCTCATCACCAATCGAGAGGAATTGAGGCAGGATAAGCCGCGTCTGTTCTGGTTCCTGATGTCGACGATGTATTTCGTGCTTCTGTTGAAGTCGCGTCGTTTCGTCGAATATTTCCCACCAGCGGCCATTATGTTTCTGGCGTTCTCCGTTCGCCCTTGGCTGCAGCGGATGGATCTCACTCAACTTTTGCGCACCGAACGACGGATCATCGGTGCGATTGTGGTCTGCCTCCTCGTGATCCTCGCCATGCAGAGGACGATTCATGACGTCCGGGAAGACATTCGCAACCGCCCGCCGGTGGATATGTGGAAAGGTGGTGCCGAGTGGTTGGCTCAGCACACGCCGCCCGGATCGACCGTCTTTCACACCGACTGGGACGATTTCCCGATGCTCTTTTACTACAACACGCACAACACATACCTGGTGGGGCTCGATCCCGATTTCATGCGATTGAAGAATGAAAAGCTGTTTCGCCGCTGGGAGGCGATCACCCGAGGGAAGGTCGCTCATCCCGAGGATACCATCCTCCACACGTTCGGCTGTCAATACGTCATCACGGACAATAAACACCGTCGTTTCATCTCGATTGCCAATCGCAGTCCGCGCATGAAGAAAGTGTATTCGGATCGATACACAACCGTCTATCGCGTCCTGGAGAAATCGCGCCCCACGTCCCAACAGAGTGGCACCTGATGAGCGCGCGCGACAGATGAGACTGGACGATTTTCATCGCCCTCTGACCCGGGTTGTGAAAAATGGCGCCTTCTGGATGGCCGTCGGGCTCGGTCTCCTCATCTTCTGCGGCCGGACCCTCTATTATCGATCGCGCGGCGATTATAATCTGCTCGACCATCTCTCCGAGGCTCGCGTTCATCTGAAACGAGGAGAGAACGAGATCCCCTTCATTCGATGGGTTCGCCAACAATGGTTCCCCGCCGCTCATCGTCCCCGGTGGAATCGCGTCGGGCGAACGACGGCGACATTGGCGGGAATGACGCGAGAGGTCATCTGGGCCCATCCGGTGACGCACGCCGACCTGATCATCGAGTACCCTCACGTCCCCTGGTCCGATGAACTCGTGCTCCAATATGGATTGACCGACTGGGCCGTCCGATGGAAGCGCGGAGCCGAGGTCGTCATCCGCGTAGAGGTGGAAGGAGGGCCGAGGCTCACGCTCGTGCAACCGAATCGACCGGGATGGAACGAAACAGTCATTTCCACGGATTCTCTTCGCGGACGCTCGGGGCGATTGCGCTTGATCATCACGACGGAGAAGGATACGCGCCGTCATTTTTGCTTCAACGGATTCACGCGGAAGCGGCGCGCCACCTGGGTGAGGGAATCGCTGGCCAATCTCCGTCGGCCGGGAAGCGCGGTGGAGAGACTCGGCGCCGCCGGTACGGTCGTGGCCGTTTTTCTGCTCCTGTTGATCCCGGCGTATCTCTTTTTCTCGCGGCATCGCCGTCTGGGAATGACCGGGAGGGCGCGCTGGCCGCTCATTGCATTGTGGGCGACGGCATTCCTGCTCTCGGCATTAATAGCAGGCCATCGATTGTTCACCCACTCCATCGCTCCTCATCACATTTATCAGGCCGAAGCCTTTTTGCACGGACGCCTCTCGTTGCCCGTGGAGCCACCCAACCGCATCGAGTGGGTGGAGCGTCAAGGGAAAACATATGTGGCTATGCTGCCCACACCGGCTCTGCTCGTCGCCCCGGCAGTGGCGGTCGCCGGGCTGGCGACCAGCGATGTGCTGTTTGGCGTGGTGTTGGCGGCGTGCAACGTCGTCCTGTTTTACATTCTCTTGCAGGCTTTGGCCATGCGTCGCCTCTGTCTGTTGAGTATCGGAGAACGATACTGGTTAGTGGCGCTGTTCGCCGTGGGCACGATTCATCTGGCCTGCTCGAAAGTCGGTGGCGCGTGGTTCAACTCTCATCTGGTCGCAGTGATGGTGAGCTTTCTCTTCGTGCTCTCGATCGTTGCCCGTTGGCGCCCGGTTTGGAGCGGCCTGTTTCTCATCTTGGGCGCGCTCGCTCGCCTGCCCATCTTGTTTTACTTCCCCCTTCTGGCCATAGGATTGCTCGAGTCGCGGGAAGATGGTCATCCCTTAGTGGATGATCCGACGAAGTTGAAACGGTGGCTGAAGCAAGTGGCGTTGCCCATGGCTTCACTCGGTGGCCTCATGATGCTCATGAATCTCGTTCGATTCGGCGATCCTTTCTGGTTTCCTCCAGAGCCCTCCCACGCTGCGGAGGTGAGGGAATACGGATGGTTTCATCTCCACTACCTGGCGAGGAATTGTCGTCTCGCTTTCTTGCAGCCTCCCGAGTTCGTCGCCGCCTTTCCTTTCGTGAGGTTCCAACTCCAAGGGATGTCCATCTTTTTCACCACGCCGGCCTGGTTGGGCGTATTCTGGTTGCGGCGCGACATGCCCTATAAGAGGCTCTGGGTGCTGGCCACGGCGCTGGTCGTCATTTCCACCCTCGCTTACGTGGGAACCGGCGGGGGACAATTCGGCTATCGATATAGCTTGGATTACACGCCGTTGCTGCTGCTCCTCCTGGCTCAGGGGCGAACGCGATTGGGCGGCGTCATGAAGACGCTCATCGCTCTCTCTATTCTCATCAACCTGGCTGGGGCCATCTGGTTCGCGCCGTGGTGACATCTCGGAGTCAAGCCGCGGCCGCGAGAAGGAAACTCACGAGCGTCTCGAACGGGAGATCTCACCAGCCATCTTGAGCCTCGTCACTCCCCAGCGGCGATGGGAGATTGCTCAGGCTATCCGGGTCCTGCCCTGCCTGAACAGCTTCTCCCACCGTTCGTAAGGCGGTATGGGAGGGTCTACTACGGAGGTGTAATGGGCATGAGGAGGACGTCCACTGCCCATCACCGCAGTGTGGTGGTCGGTTCATCGCCTCGAACGTTATCGCCGCTGAGGATGTCGTCATCGATATTCCTGGCTCCCTTCACTCGTCGTCCATTTTTATGAGCTTCCTCGACTCGCGTATCAATGCTCCCTCCAACCGAATATGTCCAATGCCACGCCGAGGCCTCATTCCCGTCTCTGGGACCACGATGAACGACGTGACCGGCGTCGAGCGAGCGCTATACCCCAGTCGATGTGGGGTTGAGCGAAGACAGGGATCATGTGCTCCGGTCAGGCTGGCTCAACATGCCCATCGTTCAACACCTCCCATTCATAAATGACACCTCCAATTCGAATAGAGGCGCTCGCCGTCGAAAAAATACATGAAATTTGCTCTGGATTCATCCCGACGAACGGCGCGCCTCTCTGGTGAGGGAGCATGGCCAACGGATGTCATCACATGGCACACCGGTGAGGGGAGAAAATGTCCTTTCCTACCGAGCCTCGACAGAGACCCCCTGGCGATGCCCGATGGAACTCAACGAGAGGATGACGGCGGCTCTGAGGAGCGACTTCCGATGGGGACGATGTCTCCCGATGCCGGTTCGGGTTTCCATCAACTCTCGATCTCGCCTCGCCGTGAAATCCGCCTTGCGGCGACTCCACTCAACTCTGTACAATCGAGCGCGAAAGCAGCATGTATCGTCCGCGTTTTTGTCAGGAGTGTGGGACGTCTATCGAGCGGGAGCGGTGGCGACCGTGGCACAGCCTGGGATTCTGCGAGCATTGTGCGCCGGCATTTTACGTCCATTGGTGGAAGCGAACATTACTGCTCATCATTATGGGCAGCGTGATGGGTTTCGCACTGGGCAGTTGGGCGGCCGTTCGGCGGTATGCGCCCGCCCCTCCGCTGCGGGTGGAGTCCCAATCGACCACCACCTCAGTTGAACGGCGTTCGCTCCCGCCACGTCCCGAACCAGTGGTCACCTCGCTCGCACCGGCCGATATGAACGGCGGCCGAGAAGCGAAATCTGTGAGCATCTGCGGGGCGCCGACCAAGGACGGGACGCCATGCCAGCGGCGGGTCAAAGGGGGCGGACGCTGTTGGCAGCATCGCCAGCGGTGAGCCAGACGATCCGGCGTGGCGTTGGGATGAGCATTTCATTGACGAGTCACTTCACTCATGGGTCTTTCCGGTGCAGCCATCGAGCGCGTGGAGAGACTGCTCTCATCGATGACGTCGCCTCTCAAGG
>RFHM01000010.1 GCA_003696865.1 Acidobacteriota bacterium
CGTCGATGGCGTGTTCACTGCCGACCCCAACCTGGTGCCCGAGGCGGTCAAGTTGGATTACATCTCTCACGAGGAGATGTTGGAATTGGCCGGTTCTGGCGCTCAGGTTTTGCATCCGCGGGCGGTGGAAATCGCCATGAAGTTCGGCCTGCCGCTCAAAGTGAAACCCGCTCACTCGTTCGGCAGCGGAACAACTATTGTGGAGGGAAGCATGCTGGAGAAGGTCGTCGTGACCGGCGTCACCGCCGATAAGGATATGGCCAAGATCGCCATTCAAAAAGTGCCCGATCGCCCGGGCATCGCCGCCAAGCTGTTCGGCGCGCTGGCCCGCGAAGGCATCAGCGTCCATCTCATCATTCAGAGCATCGGCGAGGGCAATGTCACCGATGTCACCATCGTGCTCAAGCGCGAATATATGGAAAGGGCGGTGGAGGTACTTCGGCGGTTGAGCAAGCAACTCAAAGCTCAAGGCGTCATTTACGACGCCAATGTGGCCGAGGTCTCCATCGTGGGATCGGGCATGGTCACCGAACCGGGAGTGGCGGCTCGAATGTTTCGCGCCCTGGCCAAGAGAAAAATCAACATCGAACTCATCAGTACATCCCACATTCGCATTTCCTGTGTGATCCATAAACGACACGTCCGCGAGGCGGTCCGCGCCATTCATGAGGATTTCAAACTCGGCAAGCTGAAGAGGCGATTGGCATGACGTCATCGGGGAAGTTGAAGGTCGGTATCCTGGGAGCCACCGGCACGGTGGGACAACGGTTCGTTCAATTGTTGGCCGACCATCCCTGGTTTGACATCGCGGAGCTCGCCGCGTCCGATCGTTCGGCCGGCCAACCATACGAACGAGCGTGCCGCTGGAAGCTCTCCACGCCCATGCCCGCGAGGGTCAAGTCCCTCATCGTCAAACCGCCGGAGCCGGAGTTGGCCTGTGATCTGGTGTTTTCCAGCTTGCCATCGAGCGTGGCCGGCGAGATCGAAGCGGCCTTTGCTCGGGCCGGATATCCGGTCATCAGTAACTCCAGCAATCATCGTCTGGATGAGGACGTTCCTCTGCTCATTCCGGAGATCAATGCCGATCATATCGAGATCATTCCCGTTCAACAGCGGCGTCGTGGCTACGATCGCGGATTTCTGGTGACGAATCCCAACTGTTCGACGATCGCGTTGGCGCTGGCGTTGGCCCCGCTCCATCAGACCTTTGGGTTGCGCGCCGTCATGGTCACCACGATGCAGGCCCTCTCCGGGGCGGGTTATCCTGGCGTGGCCTCGCTCGATATCGTGGATAATGTCATCCCCTACATCAAAAACGAAGAAGAAAAAATTCAAACCGAACCCTTGAAGATCTTCGGCGCCCTGACCGACGATCGATTCGTTCCCGCCTCATTCCAGATCAGCGCCCAGTGCCATCGCGTCAATGTCAGTGACGGCCACCTGGAAGCAGTGTCGGTGAAATTGGAGCGCCCGGCCACCCGAGAGGAAATCATCGAGACTTTCCGTCAGTTCACCTCCCCCATCGAGGAACTCCGGCTTCCCAGCGCGCCCTCGCGCCCCGTCATCCTCAAGGAAGAAGAGGATCGTCCACAGCCTCGATTAGACAGGGAGCTGGCCGCGGGTATGGCCGCGGTGGTGGGAAGAGTGAGGGCGTGTCCGATTCTGGATTACAAATTCCTCGTCCTCGGGCACAATACCATTCGCGGCGCGGCGGGCGCGGCCATCCTCAATGCGGAACTCTTGAAGGCCAAGGGCTATTTGTGAGAGCGACCGGTCGATGCTCTCCAGACGTTTGGTGTGCGTTCACCGGTGAGGAGATGATCCGCGTTGACCGAGCGTCAGATCCGTCAATGGATCAGATGGGCGATGGCCGTTTGTGCCTGATTGAGGTAAGAGAACACTCGGGTGGGAAGGAGACCGAGATAAAACGTCCCCAGGACCGTCACCGCCAGAGTGAAGCCGAACGCGCCGGGCAGAGGGACCGGTTCGATCTCCCGTTTGGCCTCGCGGAAGAACATGACGATCACGACGTAGAGATAATAATAGGCGGAGATCACCGTATTGATGACGGCGATGATCACCAGCATGGAGAAGCCCGCTTCCCAGGCCGACTTGAACAACCAGAATTTTCCTACGAATCCCGCCGTTCCGGGAATGCCGGTGAGGCTGATGAGGAACACCGTCAGGGGGAAGCTCAATGTCGGTTGTCGAAAGCCCAGTCCGCTGTAATCCTCGATGAGGACGCGCTCGTCACCTCGTCGGGCGATGAGGGCGACGACGGCGAAGGCGCCGATATTCATCACCGTATAGGCGATCATATAGAACGCCACCGCTTGCCAATCGCGGGCCACGATGCCCATCAGGACGTATCCGGCGTGAGCGATGGACGAGTAGGCCAGCATGCGCTTGATATTGGTCTGGGTGATGGCGATGAGATTCCCGAATGTCATGGTCAGAATGGCCATCACCGCCACGGCGGAAATCCAGTCCGATTGCAGAGCGCGGCCCGCGCTGGCCAGATCGAAGTCGGCACCGAAGACGAGCGAAGAGACGCGCAGAAAGGCGGCGAATCCGGCCGCTTTGGGACCCACCGAAAGGAAGGCGGTGACGGGCGTGGGGGCACCTTCGTAGACGTCCGGCGTCCACACGTGGAAGGGAACCGCCGTCACCTTGAAGCCGAAACCGATGAGGAGCATCGCCGCGCCCACCATCATCAAGGCGCGCTCGGCGTCGTTGAGCGGTTGATTCAATACGGTTTGGATCGCGCTCAAGTTCGTCGTGCGCGTCGCTCCATAGACGAGCGCAATGCCGTAGAGCAAAAAGGCTGAGGAGAAGGCGCCCAGGATGAAATACTTGAGCGCGGCCTCCGTCGAGCGCAGATCGTCGCGCCGATATCCGGCCAGCACGTAGGTGGAGATGGTGACCGTCTCGATGCCCAGGAACACCATGATGAGATCGTGACTGCTGGTGAGCAGCGCCATCCCCACGGCACAGAACAGGAGGAGAGCAAAATAGGCCGTCGGTTGAATGCGCTCCTCCTCCAGGAAATTCCAGGAGAGAAAGACGGCCAGTACCGAGGCGATGATCACGATCGCCGTGAACAGCAATCGAAAATCGTCGATGATAATCATGCCCGCATAGGCCGTCTGTCGAGGCGTTCCCCATAATCGCAGCGTGGCGATGAGAGCGATCCCCAATCCCGTGAGGGCGACCAGGCCGGCGCGCCGTTTGCTGCGACTCGGCCAGAACGCCTCCATGAGCATCAGCGCGACGCCGGTGAGCGCCATGATGATCTCGGGTAAGACGGCGCTGTAGTTAATTCCCAAGCGTTCCATTCCCATCGGCAGTCACCTCTTCCGTCACAGATTGTCCGTTCACCAGTGCTGTGGATGCCGAGACGCGTTGATCGGAGAGCTCTCGCCGCGGTTGGTGGATTTCGGCGACTCCGGCCATTCGCCGCTCCAGGGCGAGCACGGTCATGTCCATTTTGCGCATGAACCAGTTGGGGACGACGCCCAGGACGATGACCAGCGCCACCGTGGGCAGAAGCGTGGCTTTCTCGCGCCCATTCACATCGGGCAGGGTGGCGTTCTCCGGATGCGTGATTTCGCCGAAGAAAACGCGCTGGAACATCCACAGGATGTACGCCGCCGAGAGGATCATGCCCGTGGCGGCCAGAGCGGTGAAGGCGCGCGCATGCTCAATCGGCGATGTGAACGTTCCCACCAGCACGAGGAACTCTCCGACGAATCCACTCAATAGCGGCAGTCCAATGGAGGCCAGAGCCAGAATGCCCACCATGCCCGTATACACGGGCATGGATTGACCCAGGCCGCCGAATTCGGCGATCAATCGCGTATGGCGACGTTCGTAAATCACGCCCACGGCCAGGAACAGCCCGCCGGTCGCCAATCCGTGACTGAGCATCTGAAAGATCGCGCCATGGAGGGCTTGCTCCGTGTGGGCGAAGGTGCCCAGCACGACGAATCCCATGTGACTCACCGAAGAATAGGCGACTAATTTTTTCAGATCCGGCTGCACCATGGCCACCAAAGCGCCATAAATGATGCCGATGATGGCCAACACGCAAATGGGCGTGGTCAATTCCGCGGCGGCATGAGGGAACATGGGCAGGTTGAATCGCAACAATCCGTACGTGCCCATCTTCAACAAAACGCCGGCCAGCATCACCGAACCGGCGGTCGGCGCCTCCACGTGGGCGTCGGGCAACCAGGTGTGAAGAGGGAACAGGGGAACCTTGACGAAGAAGGCCAGAGCGAAACCCAGGAAGAGCCAGAACTCCACCCGCGGATCGAGATGCAGGATGCCCGTCCTCAAATTTTCGGTGATCCGGACCAGATCGAACGTCGGTTGGCCCGTCGCTTGGGCATTGAGGTAATAGAGGCTGATGATGGCCACCAACATGAGGACCGACCCGGCCATGGTATAAATGATGAACTTGATCGCCGCATAGATGCGCCGCTCCGCGCCCCAGACGCCGATGAGAAAATACATGGGCACCAACATGATCTCCCAGAACAGATAGAAGAGGAACATGTCCAGGGAGACGAACACGCCCAGAACGCCGGTCTCCAACAGCAACATGAAGATGAGAAATTCGCGCACGTGATGCTCGATCACCCGCCAGCCGGAGAGGATGGAGACCACCGTCAACACAGTGGTCAGGATGATGAGCCACAAACTCAACCCGTCGATGCCCAGATAGTAATCGACGTTCAATCCGAAGCTGCGAATCCACGGCACGCGCTCCACAAATTGCATGCCCGGATGCAAGCGGTCGAATCCGGCGATCAAGGGCAACGATAAGATGAAGGTGATCACCGCCACCCATAGCGCGATCCAGCGCATGAGCGCTTCACTCTTCCCACCGAAGAGACGGTGGAGCAAGAGGATGACGACGCCCACCGTGGGCATGAAAACGATCACCGTGAGGAGATGATGGATGACGAACTCCATAGGTTCACTGTCCCGCCAACATGAAATAAGTGATGATGATGAGCGCCCCGAGGAAAATCATCACCACGTAACTGCGCACGGCTCCCGTCTGGATATGTCGGAGCGCCCGTCCACCAGCCCGCACCAGGGCAGCCGTTCCGTTGACCGCTCCATCGATGATGCGGACGTCGAAAATTTGCCAGAGCAACACCGTCGAAATCGTTTTGATCGGTCGAACGAACAGGTGATCGTACACTTCATCCACCCAGTACTTATGAACCAGCACGCCCGGTGGCTGCCACAGCGGCTGGCGCTGATAAAATCGGTAGGCCCAGACGAGCGAGGCCACGATGAGCAATAGCGTCCCTATGGTCAATCCGATCTCCAATCCATGGCCGGTGGCCTCGGTCGCCGCCTGACTCGCCGAGGCCGTGGCGATGACCGGATGGAGGAAGTGCTCGATCCAATTGGGGATGCGTCCCCCTGAGAGCCCTTCGGGAATTCCTATCCAGCCTCCCACGACCGAGAGTACGGCCAGTACGATCAGCGGAATGGTCATCGTGGGCGGCGATTCTCGCGGGGAGAGATGACCCGCATGGTGCCCGGTCGCCGACCCGGTCTCGGCGTGGCCAAATCGTTCCTCTCCGTGGAACGTCATCACCACCAGACGCGTCATGTAGATGGCGGTGAGGATGGCCGTGATCACGCCGAGAAACCATAACGCTCGTCCCCAGCCCGGAGGGAGGACGGCGCTGTTGGCCGTGCGCCAGAGGATGTCGTCTTTGCTGAAGAAACCGGCCAGCGGAAATACGCCGGCGATGGCCAGCCAGGCGATGACGAACGTCTTGTAGGTGATGGGCATGTACTTTTTCAGGCCGCCCATCTGGCGCATGTCTTCATTGTGGTGCAGGGCGATGATCACGCTGCCCGCGCCCAGGAAGAGGAGGGCTTTGAAAAAGGCGTGCGTGACGACGTGGAAAATCCCAGCGATGAACGCCCCGGCACCACAGGCCATGAACATATATCCCAACTGAGAGATGGTCGAGTAGGCCAGAACCTTCTTGATGTTGTCTTGTCCGAGAGCGATGGTCGCCGCAAAAAATGCCGTGAGACCGCCAATGAGCGCCACGATGAACAGAGCCGTCAATGATCGCGTGTACATCTGGCTCGTCCGCGCCACCATATAGACGCCCGCCGTGACCATGGTGGCCGCGTGAATGAGCGCCGAGACCGGCGTCGGACCGGCCATGGCGTCGGGAAGCCAGACGTAGAGCGGAATCTGAGCGCTCTTGCCCGTCGCCCCCACGAACAGGAGGAGACAGATGGCCGTCAGCGTCCCCATCGTCCACAGCGCTTCGGTGGGCATGTGCGCGGCTCGGGCCATCACTTCGGTGAACCGGATGGTGTGAAACGTGGCGAAGATGAAAATGATCCCCAGGGCGAATCCAAAGTCGCCAATACGATTGACGATGAACGCCTTCTTGGCCGCATCGGCCGCATACTGACGGGTGAAGTAATGCCCGATGAGCAGATACGAGCAGAGTCCGACGCCTTCCCATCCCACGAACATGAGCAGGAAATTATCGGCCAGCACGAGCAGGAGCATCATGAACATGAACAGATTCATGTACGCGAAGAACCGATAATATCCCGAATCCCCGTGCATGTAGCCGATGCCGAAGACGTGAATCCAGAATCCCACGAAGGTGACAAACAGAATGTAGACGCCGGAGAGAGGATCGAGTTGGAAGCCGAAGTCGGCATGCAGTCGGCCAGAGGCAATCCAGTTATAGAACGGCTCGAAGATGAGCCGATGCTCCGGATCGAGGGGCAATAGCCGGGCGAAGAAGACGTAAAACGCCAGGACCGTTGACAGCCCCACGGTGGCGCACCCCACCGTGCCGATGAGTCGTTCGCTCCAGCGGCGCCCACCAAGGCCGATGATCGCCGCGCCCACGAGCGGACTGAGTACGATGAGTTTCAACATAGTCCGTTCACCTCGCGTTCAGCTCTCAGAGCTTCAGCATGCTGGCCTGATCGACGTCCACCGTCTGCCGGTTGCGAAACAGGAGGACGACGATGGCCAGTCCCACGCCCGCTTCCGCCGCCGCCACGACCATGACGAAAAAGACCAGGATCTGCCCGCTCAGTTCCTGGAAGTAGCTGGAGAACGTGACCAGCGTGAGGTTGACCGAGTTGAGCATCAGCTCGATGGCCAGCAACATGGAGAGGATGTCGCGCTTCACGATGACGCTGATCGCGCCGATGGTGAACAGCACGGCTCCCAAGGCCAAGTACCATGACATCGGAACCATCGTTACTGCCTCCTCATGCCCATTCCGTTCATCATCTCCTTCATCCTCGGCATCGCCCGCTCATCACTCTTTCTGAGCCAATACCACGGCCCCGATGATGGCCGCGAGAATGAGTATCGACGTCACCTCGAACGGCAACAAATACGCGGTGAACAGCTTCCTCCCCACCATCTCGGTGAGCCCGACCTCCGTTCCCACCGGCGTCGGATTCCCCTCGAAGAGTCGAGCGATGTAGACGAATTGCCCGATCAATATGATGGCAAAAGGCAGGGCCAACCACTTGAGGTAACCCCGGCGGTCCGTTTGCCGCTCCACCACGCGAATGTTGAAGAGCATGATCACGAACAGGAACAGCACCACGATGGCTCCCGCATAGATCATGACTTGAATGACGGCGATGAAGTAGGCCTTCAGCATGATGTAGAGGCCGGTCAACGCCGCCATGGTGGTCAGCAGAGACAGAGCGGCATACAGCGGATTCCTCCGCAGGAGGAGATTCACCGCCCCGATGAGGGCGATTCCGGCGAAGATGATGAAAAACAGTTGTTCCATCTGCTTCTCACCGCGTTCGTCGCCGCTTCATCGCCAGAGGGCGAGCGCCGACGAGATGAAGATGTTCACAAATGCCATGGGCACCAGAAACTTCCATCCGAATTGCATCAACTGATCGTAACGAAATCGAGGCAGCGTGCCCCGCAGCCAGATATAGACGAACAGAAAGAATCCCGTCTTCAAGGAGAAATAGAGTACGCCCAGCAGAGGCACCCGTTCGGCTCCCGGCCCCGTCCATCCTCCCAGGAACAACGTCGTGGCCAGCGCCGAGACGACGAACATGGCCGCATATTCGCCGACGAAAAACATGGCGAATTTAATCGAGCTGTATTCGGTGTGATAACCGGCGACCAGTTCGCTCTCCGCCTCCGGCAAGTCAAAGGGCACGCGATTGGTCTCGGCGACGGCGGCGATGAAAAAGATGATGAATCCCAGAGGCTGATACCAGAAGACGTGCCACCGGGGAATGACGCCGAAATAGTATCCCGATTGAACCCGGACGATCTCGGACAGACTGAGCGTTCCCGCCTGAATCAAGACCCCGGCCACCGAGAGCGTCAGCGCCAGTTCATAGCTGATCATCTGAGCCGCCGAACGAAGTCCACCGAGCAACGAATACTTGCTGTTGGACGACCATCCGGCGAGGATGATCCCGTAGACTTCCAGGCTCCCCAGCGCAAACACATAGAGGAGGCCGACGTTGATGTCGGTGATTTGTAAGGCGATCTTCCGCCCCAGGAGTTCCACGGTGCTGCCGAAGGGAATCACGGCCAGCGCCATGAGCGGTGGCACGAGCGCCAGCGCCGGAGCCAGCGCGAACAAGACTTTATTGGGCGTGTTGGGTGTGACGTCTTCCTTGGCGATGAACTTCAGAAGATCGGCCAAGGGCTGGAGTAATCCCCAGGGCCCCACGCGATTGGGACCGACGCGCAGTTGAATCCAGCCGAGGATCTTCCGTTCGAATAAGACGAGGTAGGCGAGAAAGGTGAGTACGATGAACAGGATGATCGCCGTTTTAATGGCCGCTTCCAAAGCGATGTCCATTCACTCATCTCCCACAACGAACGTCAGATGCCATCTTCATGGCTCATCCTTCAACCGAGATCCATTCCAGCCAAAAGCTCGCGCCATGAGCGGAACGTGTTCGATCAACGTGCCGCGCTCGAAGAGTCCGGCTCCCAGAGCCGGTGGCTCGGTGATCATGTCCCTGTCGCGATCCAGAGCGGCGACCTGCGCTTTCAACCGATCGAGGAGATCGTCCCACGGCACCTCTTTGACCAACGCTCGATGAGTTTGAACGGCTCCTTCGGCGTCGATCTGCTCATAGGTGATTCCCTCGTATCCGGGAACGCGCTCGGCCATATCCTTGAGCATGGCCATGGCCGAGCCACGCACGTCCATCTCCACGCCCATCCCTTTGGCCACCAGTCGCAGAATCACCCAATCGGGCCGCCGTTCGCCTCCCGATTCCAGAGCGCGGCGAACGCGCTGGACCTGACCGGCATTGTTGGTGAACGTCCCATCGATCTCGGCAAAACTCATGGCGGGCAACACGACGTGAGCGTACTCGGCGGTTTCCGTCATGAAGAGTTCGTGAACGACGATGAACTCGGCCCGGGCCAGCGCCTCGCGCCACCGGTCGCCGTAGGTGCGGATGGGATCGACGCCGACCAGATAGAGCGCCTTGATGTGGGCGCCGATATCCTCTGGAGCGGGTAGATCCCCGGTGAGGCCCATATCCAGAGCGCCGAGCGAGTTATTGAAGCGCATGAGAGGGAGCAGGCGCACCCGGCGACGTTCGGTCGCCCAGCGCGCTCCCAGAGCGCCGGCCGCTTCCAGGGCAGCGCCCGAGACTTCGGGCCCGATCACGACGACCAGATCCTCGCTCTCTTCCAGGGCTCGACGCAGAGCGCCGAGTTGCTCAACCGAGAGATTGGTCACATCGGCCACCGCATTCAATGACGATTCGTCCAGGAGGGCCAGCAAGAGGGCGGGTTCCGATCCCGGGCGAATGTGGAAGAATTCGCTCTCTTCGGGCAGCCGCCCGAGGGGACGCGCATTGACGATGATCAACCGCGAGCCATTCTCCCGCACAGCATACCGCAGGCTATAGGCGGTGAGCGGGTTATATTCGGGCGGATTCCCGCCGATGAGGAGCAACGTCTTTTTCCCCGAGCGGATGTCGTTTTGCGTGGCCAATGGGGCGGTGAGCATGTTGAAGAAAGGCCGCCAATCGTGCTCGGCGATGTGGCTGATCCAGGGCGTGCCGATCACATCGCGGGCGAACTTGTTGAGGACATACAACACTTCATTGGTCAGCCGAGGCGAACCCAAACAGGCGATGCTCTCGGCACCATGTGTCGCGGTGATCTCTTTCAACCGACTGGCTACCAGTCCGATGGCCTCATCCCAACTGGCGGGCTCCAATCGTCCATCGCGTCGAACGAGTGGCGCGTGCATCCGATCCGGGCTGTTGACGAACTCGTTGCCATACCGCCCCTTGAGGCAGAGGAATTCCATATTGATGCCGGTCATGTCCTTGGCCCAGGCGCGCACCACTTTCCCATCGCGGACGCTGAGCTTGAGTTGACAACCATCGGCACAATAGGTGCAGGTCGTGATGGTATCCTCGATGTCCCAGGGCCGCGCTCGGAACCGGAAGTTGGCGCTGGTCAACGCGCCCACGGGACACACTTCCACGCAGTTGCCGCAGTTCTCGCATTCCAACGTCCCATCCCGCTTATTGCCGATGATCTCGGAATGAGCGCCCCGACCGAGCACCCCCAGGGCGTGGTCGCCAACCCACTCGTCGCAGACGCGGATGCACCGATAACAGAGAATGCAACGCTGGGGATCGAGCCAGATGAACGGGCTCAGTTGATATTCGTCGCGATGCTCCTTGGTCTCCATGTAGCGACCGAACAGGTTCCCATAGGTCAGGCTCATGTACTGGAGCTCGCACTCGCCCCCTTTGTCGCACATGGGGCAATCCAGGGGATGATTGGCCAGGATGAAATCGACCATGCCCTGGCGCGCCTGGATGATCTCATCCGAGTTCGTCGTGACCACCATCCCATCTTGCACCCGGACGGTACAGGCGGTTTGAAGCTTGCGAATATTTTCGATGCGCACCAGGCACATGCGACAGGCCGCCTGAGGAGGGAGCTTGTAGTAATAGCAGAAATTGGGCACGTAAATGCCCAACTCTTCGCACACTTCCAGCAGATACCGCCCTCGTGGGGCCGAGTACGACTTTCCATCAATGGTGATGTTGACCCATTCCGTCATCTCACCACTCCTCAATCGGCGGCGACGGCGCCTCGTCTGGTCAGGTATCGCTCGAAATCGGCGCGGAACTTCTTCACCGCCGGACCGACCGCCCAGGCCGCGGCATCGCCCAACGGACAGTGCGTACGGCCGAACATGTTGTCCGAGAGCGTGACCAACATGTCCAAGTCGCGTTCCGTGCCACCACCACGGAGCAGGCGCTCGATGATTTTCACGATCCAGCGCGTGCCTTCGCGACAGGGTACGCACCAACCACACGATTCGTGAGCGAAGAATTTGATGAAACTGTAGGTGGTCCGAACGATGTCCGTGTC
>RFHM01000085.1 GCA_003696865.1 Acidobacteriota bacterium
CAACGGGCGCCGGCGGGCGCGGGAGAGAGGCCTTCTGAGATCGCAGCGGTTCCATGCCCCTCAATGAACTCGATTCACTCCGGTCAAGGTCGATTCCCCAGTTCACTGTAACACATTGATCCTGTGGTTGTTGGCACCATAGTCACGATGAAATTCTCGACGAATACCTTGACATTGACCGACTCAGATTTTATTATGGATATGAAATCAAATTTTCGATCGGGCGATCGCTGGTGGTCATTCTGGTCGATGCGGAGGGAAGCGGAGCGGTGCCGACGAACCCTCTGGCGATCTGGTTGAGTGCGACGACAGCGACGCCCATACGGGGATTGAGGGCTGGGCGGAGAGCCCGTTGCCGGCGCGGTCTCTGGCCGACGGCATATCGTGGCTCACTGCGGTCTTCGCCCGAGGAGGATCAGATATGAACGAGGAAACGAGGCGGGAAGAAGGAGAACAACTCGATGTGAAACAATACGTATTGCCCGTTCTCCCGGTCAAGAATACGGTGCTCTTCCCCTATCTCCTGATGCCGTTGTCGGTGGGCCGACCGGCCTCGGTCGCCGCGGTGGAGGCAGCCCTGGCCAGCGAGGAGAAAGAGATCCTGGTCGTCGCCCAGCGAGAGGCTTCTATTGAAGTGCCGCGTCAGGAAGATCTCCACACCATGGGCACCAAGGCGGTCATCAAACGGATGGTCCGCTCGGGAGAGAACACCATGGATATCATCGTCCAGGGTGTGGAGCGGGTGCGACTCATCGAGATGGAGCAGACCGAGCCCTATTTGAAGGCGCGCGTGGAGGTCGTCCCTCTGCCCGAGGATGAGGGGGCGGAGGTCGAGGCGCTGCATCGGGAGTTACTCGATCTGGTGGGGAAGGCCGTCGAGCTCATTCAACCGCAAGCTCCGGCGGAGGTGACGCAGGTGTTGGCCGGGACGCAGAATCCTCTGCAACTCGTCTATCTGCTGGCGTCGATGATGAGCCTGGACGTGGAGCGGGCGCAGTCGTTGCTGGAAGCCAAGACGCGCGTCGAGGCGTTACGACTCATGCATCAATACATGACGCATGAGATCCAGGTGTTGGAGTTGCGCAAGAAGATCGCCTCGCAGGCGCAAACCGAGATGACCAAGGAGCAGCGCGAGTACCTGCTCCGGCAGCAATTGCGGGCCATTCAACAAGAGTTGGGCGAGAAGAGCCCCGAACAGGCGGAGATCGAGGAGCTCCGGCAGCGGCTGGCCGAGACCGACATGCCCGACGAGGTGCGGAAAGAAGCCGAGCGGGAGTTATCGCGCCTGGAGCGATTGCCCGCGGCCTCGCCCGAGCACCACGTCATTCGGACCTATCTGGAGCTCGTCCTGGAGTTGCCCTGGCGCAAGAGCACCGAGGATCGGTTGGATTTGGCCCGCGTGCGGCAGGTGCTGGATGAAGATCATTACAATCTGGAGGAGGTCAAGGAGCGGATTCTGGAACATCTGGGCGTGCTCAAGCTCAATCCCCATGCCAAGGCCCCCATTCTCTGCTTCGTCGGGCCGCCGGGAGTGGGCAAGACGTCGCTCGGTCAATCCATCGCCCGGGCCATGGGGCGGAAATTCGAGCGGATGAGCCTGGGCGGATTGCACGATGAAGCCGAACTCCGAGGGCATCGACGCACGTACATCGGCGCCATGCCGGGCCGCATCATCCAGGCCATTCGTCGGGCGGGAGTGAACAATCCGCTGCTCATGCTGGACGAAGTGGACAAGTTGGGACGGGATTTTCGCGGCGACCCGGCGGCGGCGCTGTTGGAGATCCTGGACCCCGAGCAGAATCGGCAGTTCCGGGACAATTATCTCGATCTCCCCTTCGACCTCTCCAAGGTCTTCTTCATCACCACGGCCAACACCTTGGCCAGCATTCCCGGTCCGCTCCTGGACCGCATGGAGGTCTTGCGGTTGGCGGGCTATAGCGACGAAGAGAAGGTCGAGATCGCCAGGCGCTATTTGATCCCCCGGCAGTTGAAGGAGGCGGGGTTGACCGAGGAACAATGCGTGATCACCGATGAGGCGCTCCAGCGCATCATCGCGCGGTACACCCGCGAAGCCGGCGTGCGGCAACTGGAACGGGCCATCGGTCGGCTGGCGCGGAAAGTGGCCTTGCGGTTCGCCGAGGGCAAGACCGATCCGGTCACCATTCGAGCCGAGGATCTGGTGGAGATGTTGGGACCGGAAGTCTATTCCCGCGAGCAGGCGCGACCGGAGTTACCGCCGGGCGTGGCCGCTGGTCTTGCCTGGACCGAGACGGGTGGAGATGTCATCTATGTGGAAGCGGCCCTGTTGCCCGATGGACGCGGGCTCACGTTGACCGGACAGTTGGGCGATGTGATGAAGGAGTCGGCGCGGGCGGCGCAGAGTTACATCTGGTCGCATGCCCGGGAGCTGGGCATCGATGCCAAGGTGTTTCGTCGCTCGGGCGTGCATATTCACGTCCCCGCCGGCGCTATTCCCAAGGATGGTCCTTCGGCGGGCGTGACCATGGCCACGGCGTTGGCCTCGTTGTACACCCAGTGCCCGGCCCGGAGCGATACGGCGATGACCGGCGAGATCACCTTGGCCGGATTGGTGTTACCGGTGGGCGGCATCAAGGAGAAGGTGCTGGCGGCGCGTCGAGCTGGCATCCGGCGCATCATTCTGCCCAAAGAGAACGAGAAAGATCTGCGCGAACTGCCCGACCATGTGCGCCAGGAGATGGAATTCATCTTCGTCGAGCGGATTGAGGACGTCCTCACCGCCGCCATCCCCCAACTGGCCGAGCGCCTGGCCGTGGCCGAAGTCGCCTGAGCCCGGCGCCGTCGAGATTCGAGGCGCTCGTCGGTCGTCGCGAGGCCGAGCATCATCACCCCAACAGGCGGTTTGTCACCATGCGTCGCCGGCGCGATCCCTCTACTCATACGGCCGGGGCTGGCCGATATCCTTCGCCACATGCTTGGTAGTGATGGGTTGGGGGATCGATCATCTCCTGGGAGCCTCCGATTCCGGGACGTGAATGACTCCAGGATAAGAGAGCGTCAATCGAGCGTTATCCGGATGACCGTCCCCATCGACATCGATGAGGACGTCGATGGTGCGTTTTCCGGGCCGATGCCCGGACGGGTTGAGAGCAACCTCCAGGACGTATTGGCCGCCAAGGGCATTGGCGATGAAGTGAAGCGCTGAGGGGAGTTGCCCTTCGGTGGTCAGTTCCACGAAGCGACCGCCGCTTCGCTCGGCGATGGTGCGGAGCGTGCGGACTGCCCGGGCGACGCTGAGCAACGCCGAGGACGAGGCGAACGATTCCAGGCGCTGATAGATGAGCTCAATCAGGCCAATGACGTGAACGGGCACGCCGGCGCGCTCCAACCGATGCCACACCTCTTGGGCCGAGGCTCGGCTGGCCGTATCCAGACCCGTGGCCATCAAGATGATCGCCGTCTTCCCTCCGATCTCCGGCATTCCTTTGTATTCGGTTCCCCGATCGTCGGTACCGCCGTCGAGAAGGAAGAGGAGCGCGTCGTAGAGATTGCTGCTCGGGCGCGGGAGGGCCCTCTCCCGGAGAGTGGTCAGCGCTTGCTGCAGCGGGCGCCCGGTGCTGGTGAAGTCGACCCAAACGCGAGGCCGGGCGTCGAAGCTCACCAGCGCCAGATAGTCGGCCGCATCGAGGAGCACACCGAACGAGGAGGCGAGTGACGCCGTCAACGTCTCCATGAGCGAGCGGGCGTCGCCCGGATACACCCAGTACAGCCGACGACTGGCCTCCAGCAGGATGACCACGCTCGTTCTCTCCTCGGCCGAGACGAATCCGGTGATCGGTCGACGAACGCCGTCCTCCAGGATCTGAAAGCGTTCTCTGTTCAACCGGGGATAGGGAGCGCCCGTCTCTTTGTCCAGGACGGTGACGGGAATTCTGATGGTCGCCGGGAGAGGTGAGCGAGTCGGATTCTGCGAAGCGGTGAACGCGATCGGCGCGAGAGCCGCCATCAAAATGACGGTCACGGCGAATCCCGGTCGATGAGAGGGCATCCCGGCCATGATCGGGTGGCGTGGTGGCCGACTTCGCGGGTCACTGCTTCTTGCTTCCTTCGCCGGCCGGTTTGGGCGCGGAGACGCCGATTTTGGCCAGGAGCTTCCGCTTGATGACCTCATCGTAGATCTTCCATTTGAGGGCCATCATCTCCTCATCGAATTGACCGGCGAGAAAGCGGATGGGAATCTCGAATCCGCCGGCACCGCGGCGTCCCCCACCGTAGTAGTGCCCGCGTTCTCTTCCTCCCAGGGCATCTTTGAGGAATTCGTCCACATCCAGCGTGAGCTTAGTCGTCCGCATCGACCCGATCAACGCCTCACCCTCCTCTTTGAACACGATGCCGTAGACGATCGCCGTGTGGACGTTCTCTTCGGTCATGAGGAAGTCCGCAGCCTGGGGGATGCCGTCGCGATCTTCGGCGCGCAGAAAGCCGATGCCCGAGATGCTATAGTTTTCCACCACCATGCGATTGGCCAGGGCATCGCGAATGATGTCCATGACGCGTTTGGATCGTTTGATGTGGAGAATCTGATCGAGCAGTGAGGCATCGATGAACGGCGTCAGGAAAGTGGCCGCTTCCATATCCTCCTGGCGAGCGTGAATGAGCCCGTTGGTCTCGCTGCGCAGTCCGTGCATGAGCGCCGTCGCCAATCGCACGTGAGTCGTATTGGAGCGATCCAGATCGAGGAGTCCGTCGCGCAAATACTCGGTGTAGATGGTCGCCGTCGCTCCAATCTTTCGGATGTCTTCGAACTCGGCGTGGATGACATCCTGGATCTCGTGATGATCGACGATGACCAGCGGCTTGATGCCCAGTCGGGCCAGCATCGGCGTCAACGATGAGGTCGTCCCCTGATTATCCACGAACACGCTGTACTGATAGTCTTTCAATTGCGTCTCGTCGGAGATGCGCACCAGAGGTACCTCTACGAGCTGCACCAGGGCGCGATTCTCCTGGTGAGAGATGCGGCCCTTGTAGAGGAGATCGGCCTCGATCTCGAACCGAGCGGAGATGAGGCGATGGGCGAAGGCCGAGGAGATGGCATCGGGATCGGGATAATCCTGCAGTACGATGGCATGGCGCTCGCCACGATGGCGTTCGAGGAGCTCGGCCAGCAGGCTGGCGCGGTTTTGTCTCTCCCTTCGGGTGATGGGAGTGGGTTCCGGTTCCACTTTGAGTTCCTTCACAGCCATTTTTTCATCCTCCATGCGGAGAGATCGCCCGGTGCTCGATGAAACTCTCCTGCTGCCAACCCATGATTTTACCCCACCCGGGGGGCGATGACCAGAACAAATGAGCCTCCCGGAACGCCACGGAGATGCTGGGGGATGTGCGGGGTTCTCCGGGAGTCTCCCTTCACTCCTGAAGAAGCCCCGCCGCTGGGCCGCGGGGAGGCTCAGGTTGGCCGCTCGTCAGGCGGTTTATTCCTTCCTCCGGGAAGTCCCGCGGCTGGGCCGTGGGGAGGAGTCAGTTGAGAGCGCGAGCAGCGAGGGAAGTAACGATCCCCGGAGGCGAACTCCGGGACTTTCGTCAATAGGGCGAGCGCGGCGTTGACGAGCTGGCAATGTCATGGACCCCGGAGGCGAGCTCCGGGGCCTGAGGAGTTCCGCGGCTAGATGGCAGGGAGGCGTCGCGGTTGTCGCCAGGCATCCACGCTCAGCACGAACGCTCCACCGGCGAGGCATCGCGCTTCGGTCACCCGCCTTGACGCCCGTTTCTCGTGGAGGATAGAATCCGCGCGGTCATCGTCATGGAAGTCAGCCACTATCAGGGCGAGGGCGAACGTCCCTCGAAAGTTTGTCTGACGGGAGGGAGAGGATGAAGAAACTCATCGTCGCCATTCTCATCGGCCTCATCTCGGCCGGGGGAGTTTGGGCCCGCCGACCGCCCCTGCTCCCCGAGTCGGTGATCGCCGCGCTCGCCGAGGAACTCTCCGGCGAGATGGCCAAGCACCACCTGGAATACCTGGCGCGGCTCCATCGCATCCGCGGCTCGCGTCCGTTCCGAACCGCTGCCGAATATATCGCCGGGCAGCTCCAAGCTTATGGGCTCGAGGACGTCCGCATCGAAGAATTTCCCGCCGATGGTCGCACGTTCTACGGCACGCAGAAGGCTCGCCCTGCCTGGGACGCCGAGTTCGCCGAACTCTGGGAACTTCGGCGCACCGGCGACCGATGGGTTCCTCATCACCGCCTGGCCAGTTGGGAGGCCATGCCCATCACGCTGGCCGAGGATAGCGAGAGCGCCGACGTCATCGCCGATCTGGTAGACGTGGGCGAGGGGACTTCGGAGAGCGATTATGCGGGCAAGGACGTGCGCGGAAAGATCGTGCTGGCCGCCGCCCAGCCGGGCCCGGTGGCGCGGCTGGCCGTCCGGCGGTATGGCGCGGTGGGCATCGTGAGCTACGCTCAGAATCAGCGAACGGCCTGGTGGCGCGAGGACGAGAATCTGGTGCGCTGGGGTCATCTGGAGAGCCTCTCTCCCATATCCACGTTCGCCTTCATGACCTCGCTCAAACAGGCGCGAGCCTTTCGCCGACGACTCTCCCGGGGAGAGACCATCCGACTGCACGCCATCGTTCGCGCCGGACGACATCCGGGATTCTATCACGTCGTCACCGCCGTCATTCCCGGCGCCGATCCTCGCCGCAAGGACGAAGAGATCGCCTATAGCTGCCACCTCGATCACCAGCGCCCGGGAGCGAACGATAACGCCAGCGGATCGGCGGCCATCCTGGAGGTCGCTCGGGCGCTGATGAAGTTGATCCGAGAGGGGAAGATCGCCCGACCGGCCCGCAGCCTTCGGTTCATCTGGCCGCCGGAGATCGAGGGGACGCTGGCGCTGCTCAATGCTCGTCCCCGGTTGGCCGCGCGCTCGGTCCCGCTCGTCCCCGCGGTGCGCGAGGTCGTCGAACGGCAAGCGGCGCGTGCCCAGCAGGCGGGGGTCACCGTCTCGTACGAGGCGCCCTCGGACACGCTCGACGTGCTCGCCGAGCGGGACGGATTGTTGCAGGTGCTCGACAACCTGCTGAGCAACGCGATCAAGTTCAACCGGCGCGGCGGGACGGTCCGCATCTCGCTGCGCGAGGCGCCGGAGGGTCTCGCCGCGATCGAGATCAGCGACACCGGTGTCGGGATCGACCCCGCGGAACAGGAACGGATCTTCGAGCGCTTCTACCGCGGGCGCAGCGCGGGGCGGGTCAGCGGATCGGGGATCGGTCTCGCGACGGTCAAGGCGATCGTCGAGCGCCACGGAGGGAGCATCCGCGTCG
>RFHM01000011.1 GCA_003696865.1 Acidobacteriota bacterium
CCGGTGGGGGTTCGTGAACGCCTTCCGCCGTTTTTTCTTCGGATTTCTCGGTGACCGCGACGGCTTCCTCCGCTTCTTCTACAATGCCGAGCACATCGCCCACCTTCACGTTCTCGCCCTCCTGGCGTTCAATCCGGCTCAATATGCCGGGGCGATCGGCGCTCACTTCCAGATCGATTTTGTCCGTCTCCAATTCCACCACCGGTTCGCCCGGGACGACGCGATCGCCTTCTTTCTTCAACCAGCGAGCGACGGTGGCTTCCACCACCGATTCTCCCATTTCGGGAACGACGATTTTCGTAGTCATAGTCTGTTCATCTCCTCCGGCGACTGTGATGTCGATGGTCGGTGCGCGCTTCGCGGACCATCGGCGGAGTTCGGGCTCGGAGGCCGGTGAGCGGCCTCTCCGAACGTCATCGTGTCCGGCGTCATCCTGGATTCCGCCATGTTCGAGGGAGCGCTGGCCTGTGGGCCAGCGCTCTGATGGGATCGATTAGTATCTCTTGGCCACATCGTAGGCTCGCTCGATGATCGCCTTTTGATTCACCATGTGCCAGGCCGATGAGCCTTCGGCAGGGCTCGCCCGACGCGGCCGACCAATATAGCAGAGCGGCCAGCGCCCATCGATGAGCTCTTCCAGCAGGGGGCGGATATAATCCCAGGCGCCCATGTTCTTGGGTTCTTCTTGAACCCAGACGACCTCCTCCAGGCGAGGATAGCCATTCAACACCTGCTCCAGTTCCTCTCGAGGGAAGCGATAGAGTTGTTCTACGCGGGCGATGGCCACGGTCGGCGTTTCCCGCCGGCGCGCATCGCTCACCAGATCGATGTAGATTTTTCCACTGCACAGGATGAGGCGGCGCACGCGCTCCGGATGATCTCGCGCTGGAGCGTCATCGATCACCGGCTGCCAGCGGCCCTCGGAGAGTTCTCGGAGAGAAGACGCCGACAGCGGATGACGCAACAAGCTCTTGGGCGTCATGATGATGAGTGGCAGAGGGTCAGTATGCAGAAGCGCAGCCTGTCGGCGCAACAGATGGAAATATTGCGCGGCGGTCGTGCAGTTGGCGATACGCATATTCGTCTCCGCAGCTAATTGGAGGAAACGCTCCAGTCGACCGCTGGAGTGATCGGGTCCCTGACCCTCGTGACCGTGGGGAAGCAGCATGACCAGAGACGGCGTGTGCTCCCACTTGGCGCGACCGGAGACGACGAATTCGTCGACCATCGCCTGGGCCACGTTAATGAAGTCGCCGTATTGAGCCTCCCAGATGACCAGTCGGCCGGGAGCTTGGACGTTATATCCGTATTCGAAGGCCAGTGCCGCGTTTTCGGTGAGAGGGCTGTTGCGGATCTCAAACGCGGCTCGGGCCTGGGGCAGAGCTTGCAGCGGCGTGAACGTCCTTCCCGTTTTCACATCGTGGAAAACGGCGTGACGCTGACTGAATGTGCCCCGTTCCACATCCTGGCCGGTCATGCGGATGGGGATACCATCGGCCAGGATAGAGGCCAGCGCCAACTGTTCGGCCAGCGCCCAATCGATGGTTGGCCGATCCAACTCGTCCAGCGCTCGGCGCCGGCGTTCTATGGCTCGCTCCAATTTGGGATGTAGGGTGAACTCCTTGGGGACGGTGAGCAGGGCGTGATGCAATTCCCGAAGTCGCTCGGCGGGCACCGCGGTCTCCACTCGTCGCGCCGCGCCGGGTGGAGGCGGTTCCAGTTCCGGTTCGGGGAGCGCCTCTTCCGGCTCCAGCGACTCCAGCACGCGGTGGAGTTCGAGCATCTGCTGCTGCAGGAGCTGATCCGGGACATGCTCGTCGATGAGGCCTTGAGCCTTCAGATGATCGGCCCAGAGTTGGCGCACCGTGGGATGATTCTTGATCTTCCCGTACATGAGCGGTTGGGTGAAGCTGGGCTCGTCGCCCTCGTTGTGCCCATGCCGCCGATAGCCGATCAAATCGATGACGACATCTTTCTGGAACCGGGCGCGATAGGCGAAAGCGATGCGCGCCACAGTGATGCATGCCTCCGGATCATCGGCGTTCACGTGAATGATGGGGATCTTGAATCCCTTGGCGAGATCGCTGGCATAGAGCGTGCTGCGCTCGGCGTCCGGAGGGGTCGTGAAGCCCAGTTGGTTATTGGCGATGATGTGAATGGTTCCTCCGGTGCGATAGCCGGGGAGACAAGAGAAATTGAGCGTCTCGGCCACCACCCCCTGCCCGGTGAAGGCCGCATCACCGTGAATGAGGATGGGAAGAACGAGCGTATGATCGAATCGCGGCGGCCCGGGCTCGTCCATCTGCGTGCTGGCCGCTCGGGCCATCCCTTCCACCACCGGATTGACGTGCTCCAGATGGCTGGGATTAGGCACCATCGTGATCAACAAGTCGACCCATTCGCCCCCTTTGACCGCCCGACGACCGCCCGAGTGATATTTCACATCGCCCGTCCACCCCAGATCATCGCGGATCGTATACTGACGCCCGACCACCGGATCTTTGAATTCGGCCAGGATTTGGGCATACGGCTTGTTCAGGACGTGAGCCAAGACGTTGAGGCGACCGCGATGGGCCATGCCGATGAGGATCGTGTAGATCCCCGCCTCGGCGGCGGCGCCAATAACCTCGTCCAGGATGGGAACGAGCATATCCAGTCCTTCGATAGAAAAGCGCGTCTTGCCGGGGAACGCCCGGTGTAGGAATCGTTCGAATCCCTCCACCTGAGTGAGGCGTCGCAGGAGCGCGACGGGATCGATGGGATGATGAGGCGGTCGAAACTGCTCACATTCGGCGGCATGACGTAACCATTCGCGCTCTTCGGGAATCCAGATATGTTCGAAGTCGAAGCCGATGGTGGAACAGTAGACCTGGCGCAGCGCCTCAATCGCTTCCCAGGCCGTAGTCGTTCTCTCGGCGATGGGTCCTCCGATGAGGCTGGCGGGCAGTGAACGGAGATCGTCTTCGGTCAACCCATAGGTGGCCAGATCGAGCGCCGGATCGCCGGGTGGTTGGCTTCCCAGGGGATCGAGTTGCGCGGCCAGGTGCCCGTATTCCCGGATGGCTTGCGCCAGATTGACGGCGGCCATGATCTTGTCGATGGCCAGGACCGTACTCAATGGGCGGCCATCGACGATGGGCGTCCAGCGGTCGAAGTAGGCCTTGGTGATCGGATCGACGGAGTGCGGATTCTGACGGTAGCGTTCGTATAGCTCCAACGCGTATCCGGCATTGGGTCCGTGAAACTCTTCCCAGATATTCATAGCGCCCCTTAAAACCTTTATCATAGCGCAAGTCAACAGCGAATACAAAAGCTCGTCTCACCGAGCGAGAACAGCGGGGGCACGGGTCGGACGCCTTCTGTGGGGATCAGTTCTCCCACTCGGCTTCTTGCAAGAGGCGATCTTCGAAGGAGAAGTCCAGTGGGCGCTGGTCTCGGGCATAGCGGCAATACCACTGGTACGTTTCCCGCAATCCCACCTCCCAGTCCGTCGGCTGGAAGTCCAGTTCCCGGCGCGCCTTTTCGATCCGTACACTGAACGAACTCATGTCCAGCGCTTCGCCAAAATAGAGGGGATCGCCGAGAGGGCGACCTCCTAATTGGTGGATGCGTTCTCGCGGCAGGAAAGCGAATCGCACCGGGCGTTGAGCGACGCGCGCCAGCGATTCCACGAACGCTCGCTGGCTCACCGGTGATTCGTGGGCGATGTTGTATGCTTGTCCAATAGCGGCGTCGACTTCCAGCGTGCGGGCCAGAGCCCAAGCGACGTCCTTCACGTAAGCGAAGTGCATGAGATTCTCACCATGGTCGGGCAAGATGATGGGGCGACCACGTTCGATTCGATCCCAGAAAAAGGCTTCCCGATAGGCGTGATTATGGGGCCCGTAAACGAAAGGAGGCCGGATGATGCTCACCGGGAGCCCTCGGCGTCGGGCCTCCCGACGGAGATACTGTTCCGATTCCACCTTGTCGCGGGTATAACGATCGGCGCGATCGGCGAGCGGGGCATCTTCGGTGAGGTCGAGTCCAAATGTGTAGACGGCGACGCTACTGGTGAAGACGTATCGGTGAAGCTTCGATGGGATGCTCTGGACGATCGCGGCCACATCTCGCGCCGAGGTTCCTCGATCCCATACGTAGGCATTATCGAAGACGGCATCAAAAGGGAGACCAGCGAGTGCTCGTTTCACCGAGTGATGATCGAGTCGATCGGCGATGAGTTCGATCACCCGATCACCAAAGGGATTTTGTCGCCCGCGATGGAGAATGGTCACTTGATGGCCTCTCTGCAGGAGTTCGACCACCAGATGTCGCCCAATGAATCGTGTGCCACCGATGACTAAGATTCTCATCCGACGAGAGGACAGTATAGGCGAGGCGGATGGCATTGTACAGCGGACCAACGTCACCTTCCGATGAAAGGGTAATCCGGTTACTGTGCGCTGCGCCAGGGTTCGGTCGTTTGTTGACCGCTCGCCTTGAATGCGAGGGGTGGGTTTGTTAAACTCAATTGGTTGGCAAAGTTATTCTCAGGGAGGTCGATCAGATGCCCATATACGAGTATGCGTGTCGGAAGTGTCATCGTCGCGTCGAGGTACTCCAGAAAATGAGTGATAAGCCGCTCACCCGGTGCCAGCACTGCGGTGGGCGATTGGAACGATTGTGGTCGCCGGTAGGTATCCAATTCAAGGGAACGGGATGGTACGTCACCGATTACGGTCGAAAAAGCGGTGGCGCGACGGGTAATGGAAAGTCGTCATCCGAGGGAGAAGCCAAAGACACGACGTCCAGGAAGGAGGGCGAAGCGAAACAAAAGACGACCGCGTGAGGAAAGGAGCCCACTCCCTCAGGGCAATGGACAGCAAAGCGGAGTGAGGACGGCATTCATGGAGAGGAAGCCACACCCTCTGGTGCATGTTCTTTCGGTCATTGGGGCACTGGCTCTGTTGACCGGAACGGTCATCGCTCAGGCGGGACGGCGATCGCCTTCAGAGAGTGGCGTGAAGGCACTGACCGTGCCCGTCATCATCGAGTCGGCTCCAGGACCGCTGGATCAACTCGTGCTCACTCGCGATCAACTGGAACTCTATGACGGGGGAGTGGCTCAGCAGATTCAATATTTTCGCCCCGATTACTCTCCGGCCAAGATTGTCGTACTCGTCGATAATTCGGAACGCTTACCGGCGACGATCAGGGATATGACCCGGGCGGTGAAGGCCCTGGTGGCCAATCTTTGCGAAGGCGATCAAATGATGATCATCGGTTACGATGAGCAGCCGGAGATCATAGAAGATTTCACCAGCGATGCCAAAAAGCTGGAAGCGGCCACCGCCCTGTTCAGGAAGAAAGGAGCGCCTCGACTGTTGGATGCCATTGAAGCCACTATTCAGGATGTCTTTCGCCTCCAGGTGGGAATTACCAAGCGGATCCTCATTTTGATTTCCGATGGCTATGACTGGGAGAGTCGAACGCCATTCAAAACAGTGATCACCCACCTGGAGCAGGAGAACATCGTCACGTATGTCCTTCAGGCCCCGGACCGAACGTATGGGGCATCGCGACGACGCGCGTTGAAGCCGGTGGCCTTGATCAAGAAGCTCACCAAAGGAACCGGTGGGCGCATTTTCCCTCTGAACAAGGTCCAGCGAGCGGCGCGCGAAATCTTGCAAGAGGTGAGCGAACGGTGGTATCAGCTCACGTATCGACCGAAGGGCGTCGATCCGCTCACCACCCGTCGCTTACTGGTCATCGCAAACGATCCACGAATTCGCCTGCGCACCAAACTGGAACAACCGGGAGTGCGGTTTTGAACCTCATCTCTTCGATGGCCTCATGAAGATCGACCGCAGGGGATTCAATAAGGGTCTATTGGGCCTTTGCGGGGTTACGTTCACAGAGCGCGCTTTGACCGAGCGAGCTCTCGTCGGGAGTGAAACTATGGGGAGATTGAAAGGAGCTATCACTGATGTCGCCGGAGTGAAAGTTGGACACTACACGGACCATCGCCGTCCCACCGGATGCACGGTCATTCTGGTGGAGGAGGGAGCCGTCGCTGGCGTCGACGTCCGCGGCGGCGCGCCGGGCACGCGAGAGACGGATCTGCTCCGTCCGTCACATTGGGTCGATACGGTACACGCTGTGGTTCTCTCGGGAGGGAGCGCTTTTGGTCTGGACGCGGCCAGCGGCGTGATGAAGTACCTGGAAGAGCGCGGCATTGGATACCAAGTGGGGGCCGTCAAGGTTCCCATCGTGCCCGCAGCGATCCTGTTCGATCTCCATCTTGGCGATCCCCGGATCAGACCGACCGCCGACTCGGGCTACAAGGCTTGTCAGGCCGCCAGCGCTGGAGTGGTAGCCGAAGGCAACGTGGGCGCCGGTGCAGGCGCCACCGTGGGGAAGCTACTGGGGATGAAATGGGCGATGAAGAGTGGCTTGGGAACGGCCAGCCTCGCTTTGGCCGATGGCGTCATCGTGGGGGCGCTGGTGGCCGTCAATGCCATCGGCGACGTTCGCGATCCTCATACTGGACGGATCATCGCCGGCGCGCGCGCTCCCGATGGGAGAGGGTTCGTCAACGTCGTTGAGAAACTCAAAAAAGGAATCAGACTCGCCGATCTTCGTGCTCATGAACACACCACCATCGGCGTGGTGGCCACCAACATCGCGTTAACCAAGGCTCAGGCGATGAAGGTAGCCGAAATGGCCCATGATGGATTGGCGCGAACGATCAATCCAGTTCATACGATGTACGATGGCGATACGCTGTTCGCCTTGGCGACGGGAAAGAGCCGCGTGGAGGTCGATCTCAGCGTGGTGGGAGCCATGGCCGCCGAAGTCGTCGCCGAAGCCGTCATCAGAGCCGTCAAACGAGCAGAGAGTCTCCCTGGATTGCCCGGTTCCAGGGATGTGTTACAATAACCGTTGAGGATTTGACCATGCCTCAAAGGTTGACACCAGAGGAGCGCGAGTTCATCCTGACGCGACTTCGTGGGGCCTTCGAAGACTCAACGGCCGAGGTGTTGATCGACGTCCTCGATTGGCTCGAGGATCGACGAGCACGTTCATATATTCAAAAGCTCGAACAAGCGCTCGCTCGCCTCACCGAGCAGCAGGAAAAAGTGGAACAAGCGATAGGACGGTTGGCCGAGGCGCAGGCGCGGACGGAGGAGCGGGTGGGGCGATTGGAGGAGCGAGTCGGAGGTGTAGAGGAGCGGGTGGGGCGATTGGAGGAGGCCATAGGGCGGTTGGCCGAGGCGCAGGCGCGGAC
>RFHM01000086.1 GCA_003696865.1 Acidobacteriota bacterium
ACCAGCGGCGGGGCTTCCCAGGGAGGTGAGAAGCTGCCGGGGACGAGCTTCCAACTGACTGCTCCCCGCGGACAAGCCGCGGGGCTTCCTCGGGGAGAGATAAAGCTGCCGGGGACGAGCTTCCAACGACTACTCCCCGCGGGGCTTCCGGCCAAGCCCCGGAGCTGGGCTCCGGGGTCCGTGACTTGCCAGCTAGTCAACGCGACATCCCCCACTCACGAAAGCCCCGGAGCTTGGCTCCGGGGATGGTTACGTTCCTCGCTACCCAAGCTCTCGACCGACCCTCCTCGCCGGCGAGCGGCGGGGCTTCCCGAGAGGCTCTTACCCTCTAGCTCCACCCTTGAATCCGAGGCCAAGAGTCTGATATAAAAAAAGGTTGTCAATCATGTTCTTTTCGGATAGTCTTAGGGGGAAGCGGATGCGAACATGAAGAGGGAAGTGTTTCTTCAGGGAGGGGATGTGATATGCTCTGCGAGGGTTGAGCTGCCTGAGAGTGAATCATTGGTGGGATCGAAAAGATGAGTTTAGCGGGAATCCTACAGCGAAAAAGCCAGCGCGGGGAGAAGATCTTCAGCGTGGAGATCAGTCCGCCGATGAACTATCCGGGGTTGGTCAAAACCAGCGAGATGGTGGCCGCGCTGAAGGATCTGGATCTGGATAGTATTGCGCTGACCAACAATACCGGGGGGAGCTTCAAGCTCAATCCCTTAGCCGTGGTGGAGACGGTGCGAGCCGTTTTGCGCAGCACTCCTATCATTGTCCATATCACGTCGCGCGATGAGGGGTCGGTGCGCACCGTATACACTCACGTCGACAATATGGCGCTCAATGGTGTGTCGGATGTGCTGGTCATTCGCGGCGATCCCAGTCCGACGAATTCCCGCCAGACGGACGCCTATAAATTCACCACCGTCGAGCTGGTCAAGTTGATGGCCGATTACAGCCGGCAGCAACACTACGCGCTGGATATCTTCGTTGCCGGACATCCCGAGTGGCAATCCCACACGTTGCCCAAACATATGCTCTATCAGCGTCAGAAGATCGAGCATGGAGCCAGGGGCATCATCGCCAATATCGTGACGGCTCCGGAGAATTACTTCCGATATGTGGACGCCGCGCAGGCGCATGAGATTATGGTGCCCATCGTTCCTTCGGTGATTCCTCTGACCAGCGTGAAGCGTTGTCAATTTCTGGAAAAGCGATTGCATATTCCCGTCCCCGAGGCGGTCAAGGAGAGGCTCCGAACCGCTCGTGACAAAGAAGAAGCCCGGCGCATCGGCGTGGACATCTCCGGCGACATCGCCGAGACGCTCTTGCAGCGGGGAGCCCCGGGCGTGAATTTCAACGTCATCTTCCCTCAGGACGTGCGATCGGTCAAGGAACTCCTCCAGCGCGTGCGTGGATATGCCACGATCTGGGAGAAATATCAGATCGAGGATCCGGAGGAGATCGATTATTTCGAGTGTTTACGGGAGGGCTATTTCTGAGTCCTCGACGATCGGCCACGACCCACGATGAGCGTCGCGAGCTTGGAAGAGAGGGGATGAAAGAGGTTCGAGAAGATCACTGTCTTTCCCTCCCCGAGGCTGAATACAGACCATTCATTCTGGATTGAATATGTCGGAGCGAGATGAGCGAACCCACTTGCCGGCCCCGGCCGATACTGGCGCTATGGATCGGAACGTCGTCACCCGCCTGTATCCCATCGGGTATGGCCATGAGCGCTATGGAACGGCAGTGGAACGAGACGTTCATCTGCTGGACTACTGGCGCATCATCAAGAAGCGCAAGTGGATCGTCCTCGGCGTCCTGATGATGGTGGTGACGGTGGTGGCCATCCGCATGTATCGGGCGCGCCCCATCTATCAGGCGTCGGGCAAGGTGATCATCAATCAGCAGACGCCGGTGCCGTTGGCCAATCGGCAAGAGGCCCTCCCCTATTCGTCCAACGACACTCAGTATCTGCGCACGCAGATCAACGTCTTGCAGAGTCGCACGCTGGCTCGACGGGTGATTGAAGAACTGTCTCTGGATCGGCAACCGGAATTCGCCGGCCTGGCGCGGATTCGCGATGCCACGCTCCGAGACAAGTTGATGGTCGATCGTTTCTTGAGCGGTTTGCGGGTCGAACTCATTCGCGATACGCGCATCGTCAAAGTGACGTACGAATCGCCCGATCCCCAGTTGGCCGCCCAGATCGTCAATGCCCTGATGGATCAGCTCATCGAGTATACGTTGATGGCTCGATTCGAATCGACCCGCCAGGCACGAGAATGGCTCAACAAACGGCTCACCGAATTGCGGGAGAAGCTCGAGCAGTTACAGGAAGAACTGGTGCGCTATAGTCGGGAACACGAAATCATCCAACTCGACGAGAACCAAACTATCGCCATCGAGCGATTGACCGATCTGAATCGACGGCTGGTGGAGGCTGAGGCCGAGCGCATCCGCGCCGAGACACTCTACCGGTTGAGCCAGGAAGCCGATGTCGATACGTTGCCGCCGGTCATGTCCAATCCTATCGTTCAAACGCTGCGGCAGCGCCTGGCCGATGATCGGCGGCGACTGGTGAAGCTACAACAGCAGTATACCGACGAGTGGCCGGAGATCCAATCGCTCAAGGGCGAGATCGCCGAGACCGAGCAGCAGCTGGCCGAGATCGAGAAGCAGATACTGGCCAAGATCGAGGCCGATTATAAGGCGGCGCGCACGCGAGAGGAGAATCTGCGCGCCGAGCTGATGGCCCAACGGGCCGAGACCTTGCGGCAGAATGAGCGCGCCATCAATTTGTCCATCAAACAACAGCAGGTGGAAGCCAGTGCCGAACTCTATCGTAGCCTGCTGCAGAAGATGAACGACGTCGATCTCCTCTCCACGTTGACGACGACCAATATTCAGATCCTGGACCGCGCTCAGGTGCCCACGACGCCAGCGCGACCGCGCAAGCTGTTCACCACTGGCGTGAGCGGATTGGTGGGATTGCTGTTGGGCATCGTATTGGCCTTGTTCGTCGAGTACCTGGATAATACGGTGAAATCGACCGAGGACGTGGATCGGTTGCTGGGTCTTCCATCACTGGGCGTCGTGCCCGCTCTGGAGAGTCTGGAGCGGAAGAAGCGACTGGCGCTGCCACGATGGAGTCGAGAGCGCCGGACGACCAAGCCCATTCTCATTCTCGATGACCAGCGTCGGTCGAGCTTTGCCGAAGCCTTTCGATCCTTACGAACCTCGGTGCTCCTGTCGCATGCCGAACGCCCGCCGCGCACCATTTTGTTCACCAGTAGCAGCCCGGGCGAGGGGAAGACGACGACCGCCGTCAATACGGCGATCAGTTTGACGCAAACGGGCGCGCGCGTCATGCTCATCGACGGTGATCTCCGCAAGCCGGGATTACATAAGATGCTCAGCATCAATCATCAACCTGGGCTGAGTACCTATTTGACGCGCGGGATCACCATCGATTCGGTGATCGTTCCCAATCGCATTGATAATCTCTGGATCATTCCATCGGGGCCCGTTCCACCCAATCCATCGGAGTTGCTCTCATCGCGAAAGATGCGCGAGGCCGTCAAAGTCTTGAGCGAGCGGTATGATTTCGTCATCCTGGACTCGCCGCCCGTCTCTACGCCTGATGCCTTGATCCTCTCCACGATGGTCGATGGCGTCATCCTGGTCATTCAGTGTGGCGAGACGCCGCGGGAACTCGTACAACGAGCCAAACAATCGCTCGAGGACGTGAATGCGAAGATATTCGGCGTGGTGCTCAACCGGATGGACGTTGGGCAGGACGGCTACTATTACTACTACTATCGGTATTACTACGCCGATGAAGATCCGCGGGACGAATCACCGATGGTCGAGGGATGAATGAGTTCGGGAGGGTGACCGACGGGACACAATGATCGATATTCACTGCCACATCTTGCCCGGGCTCGATGACGGCGTTCGGACGCTGGACGAATCCCGAGCGCTCGGAGAACTCCTCGTAGACCAGGGCGTGACCACCGTGGTCGCCACACCGCATGTGTTCGATATCCGCTATCGGACGCCATCTGGCGATGAGATCATGAATCGATGGCTGCGCGTGAAAGAGGCGCTGGATGGGCGGTTGAACATCGTCTGTGGAGCGGAGGTCCGTCTCGTTCCGGAGATCATGACGGTGCTGGATCGCCGGGAGATCTTCATCAATGGCGGGCGGTATCTTTTGATCGAGTTCCCCGGCGAGCTCATTCCCCATGGGACGGAGAATCTGCTCTTCGAACTGATGTCCCTGGGGGTTCGGCCGATCATCGCCCACCCGGAACGGCACCCTCGTCTTCTCGCCGATCCGGATCGGCTCGCCGGATTCGTTCGGATGGGGTGCTACGCGCAACTGGATGCCCCGTGTTTATTGGGAAAGCGCGAGCGACGGCGCGTCGTCCTCGGATGGATCCGAGCGGGATTGATCCACTGTGTCGCCTCCGATGCGCACCGGCCGCGCTGGCGACCGCCGAAGCTCATCGCCGCCTATCAGGAGGTGGAGAAGGCGTGCGGCCCGGAGATCGCCCGGGCTTTGTTCATCGAGAACCCACAAGCCATCGTCCAGGACGAAGAACTTCCCTTCGCTCCCGCCGTGGAGCCGGCGAGAAAGTTGGTCGGTGGATGGTGGCGACGATGGTGGTGGACGTGAGGCGAGCCCGCGCATACATCACGACGATGAGGAGGAGCATCTATGTCTGAGGTTTGTGTGATTGGGGTCGGACACGTCGGATTGATCACGGCGGTCTGTCTGGCCAAATTGGGTCACTCGGTCATTGGCGTCGATAAGAATGCCGAGCGCATCGATCAACTCCGGCGCGGGCAGTGCCCATTCTACGAGCCGGGGCTCGAGGACCTCCTCGACGAAGGTCTCCAACGAGGGCGCTTGTCATTTTCCCAGCGGCTGAGCGATGGCATCGTGGGGAGCGAGATCATTTTCATTTGCGTGGGGACGCCAGCGGTGGCCGATGGCCGTGCGGATATGTCGCAAGTGGAGGAGGCCGCCCGCGCCGTCGCCCAGCACATGACCGGCTATAAACTCATCGTGGAGAAGAGCACCGTGCCGGTCAAAACCTCACAGTGGATCAAACGCACCATCGGGTTATTGAATCGCCGAGGCGTGGAATTCGATGTGGCCAGCAATCCCGAATTCTTGCGTGAAGGATCGGCCATCCACGACTTCATGCATCCGGATCGCATCGTCATCGGCGTGGAATCCGAACGGGCGAAGCAATTGATGCTCAGGCTCTATGAGGGTTTCGATTGCCCCATTTTAGTCACCGACATTAGCACGGCCGAGATCATCAAGCACGCCTCCAATTCGTTCCTGGCCCTGAAGATCTCTTACATCAATATGATTGCCGATCTCTGCGAGCGGGCGGGAGCTGACGTGCGCATGGTCGCCGAAGGCATGGGATATGACGCGCGGATTGGGCGGGCGTTTCTGGATGCCGGCGTGGGATATGGTGGGAGTTGTTTCCCCAAGGACGTGAAGGCCTTCGCCGCGCTGGCCGAAGAACTGGGAGTGGACTTCGGGTTGCTCAGAGAAGTCGATCGTATCAATGAAGGGCGCATCGAGCGCCTGATGGCCAAGTTGCGGGAAGCGCTCTGGGTGTTGAATGGGAAACAGATCGGCATTCTCGGGCTCGCCTTCAAGCCGGACACCGATGACATTCGCGAGGCGCCCAGCGCTCGATTGATCGAGCGCCTGCTCCGGGAGACGGATGTGCGGATGAAACTCTACGACGTGAAGGCGATGTCGGCCATGCGAGAGCTCTATCCGCCGGACGAACGCCTCGCTTACGTCGATTCTCCCTACGAAGCGGCCCGGGATGCCGAAGCCATCGTGATTTTGACCGAGTGGGACGAGTTCAAGAAACTCGATCTGGTGAAACTCAAGAGCGTGATGCGGACGCCGATCATCGTCGATGGACGGAATATCTTCGAGCCCGATCACATGCAGGAGTTGGGATTCGAATATTACTGCATGGGGCGGAAGAATATCAGAAATCATTTTTGAGGCTTCGGCCTCAAACGGGGTCGTTCGCATCTCGGATGCCAGAGGCGAGAGCATCTCGATGGCGCATCCGAGGTTCGACGTCCAAGGATAGCCTGTATGGCCACAGTACTCATCACCGGCGGGGCCGGATTCTTAGGATCACACCTTTGCGATCGATTCCTGGCCGAAGGGTGGGAGGTCATTGCCATGGACAGTTTCCTCACCGGAACGCCGGATAACCTGGCTCACCTGTTCGGCCAATCGCGGTTTCGGTTCATCAAGTACGACGTGACGCAGTATATCTTCGTCCCGGGTCCTATCGACCTCGTCCTCCACTTCGCCTGTCCGGCCAGTCCGGTCGACTATTTGCGTTACAAGATTCACACCATGAAGGTCGATTCGCTAGGGACGCTCCATACGCTCGGGCTGGCCAAAGCGAAAGGCGCTCGTTATCTGCTCGCCTCCACATCGGAGATCTACGGTGATCCGGAAGTTCATCCGCAGCCGGAAACCTACTGGGGGCACGTCAACCCCATTGGCCCTCGTTCGGTGTACGATGAGGCCAAGCGCTTCTCCGAAGCCTTGAGCATGGCCTACTATCATACCCATGGCGTGGATGTGCGCATCGCCCGCATTTTCAATGTGTACGGCGAGCGGATGCGCATGAACGATGGTCGAGCGATTCCCACGTTCATCGTTCAGGCGCTTCGCCAGGAGCCGATCACCGTCTATGGCGATGGGACGCAAACGCGGAGCTTCTGTGAAGTGAGCGATCTGGTCGATGGCGTCTATCGACTGGCCACGCGACCCGGTCTGGCCGGGGAAGTCGTCAATCTGGGGAATCCGGAGGAATACACCATCATCGAGCTGGCTCAGACGGTGAAACAGCTCGCCGGCTCATCATCGAAGATCGTCTTCCAGCCATTGCCCGCCGATGATCCCAAGCGACGGCGACCGGATATCGCCAAGGCCGAGCGATTACTCGGGTGGCAACCCGTGGTCGGCCTCAGGGAGGGCCTGGAGCGCACCATCGCCTATTTTCGACGGAAGCTCGAGGAGACGTGAGAGGTTATGGATGAAGTCGCTGTCATGGGATTGGGATATGTCGGTCTACCGCTGGCGCTGGCATTCGCCGAGCAGGGTCTGAAGACCTACGGTATCGATGTCGATGCCCGGCGCGTGGAACTCCTCCGGGCGGGAACGTCGTACATCGGCGATGTGACCGATGAGCAGGTGCGGCGCGCCCGGACCCGGTTCACTCCCACGACCGAGGCGGCGGTGCTGGAGCGCGCCGAAGCGGTGATCATCTGCGTTCCCACGCCGCTGCGCAAAACTCGAGATCCGGATATCTCCTACATCATTGCCGCCGCCGAAGAGGTGGCGCGCTACATTCATCGGGGCATGCTCGTCATCTTGGAAAGTACGACTTATCCGGGGACGACCGAGGAAGTGCTCAAGCCCATTCTCGAAGGGAGCGGATTGCAAGTCGGTCGCGACGTCTTTCTCGCCTTTTCGCCCGAGCGCATCGATCCCGGCAATAAACGGTACACGATTCGGAATACGCCCAAGGTCGTCGGCGGCGTCACGCCCGCTTGTACGGAGCGCGCCGTGAAACTCTATCGGCGCATCATCGATCGCGTCATTCCCGTCTCTTCGGCCAAGACGGCGGAGCTGGTGAAGTTGCTGGAAAACACGTTCCGTGTGATCAACATCGGGTTGGTCAACGAGATGACCATGCTCTGCCGGCGTATGGGAGTCGACGTCTGGGAAGTGGTGGAAGCGGCGGCGACGAAGCCGTTCGGGTTCATGCCGTTCTATCCCGGTCCGGGTATTGGCGGCCATTGCATCCCCGTCGATCCGCTCTATCTCTCCTGGAAAGCCAAACTGTTTAACTTCACCACGCGCTTCATCGAGTTGGCCGACGAAATCAATCGTCGCATGCCCGAGTATGTGGTCAGCTTGATCGCCGACGCGCTCAACGATCAGGGCAAGCCCATTCGAGGATCTCATATCCTCCTGCTGGGCGTGGCCTATAAGAAGGACGTCGCCGATACTCGGGAGTCTCCGGCTCTGGAGGTCCTGGAGTTACTGTTGCAACGAGGAGCTCATGTTCTCTATAATGATCCATTTGTGCCTGAATTGATGAGCAATGGGCGGCGATGGCGCTCATCCGAATTGAGCGAACAGGTCTTCGACGCGGTCGATTGTAGCGTGATTCTGACCGATCATAGCCTCTACGATTGGCCGTGGATCGTGAGCTGTTCGAAACTGGTGGTGGATACGCGGAACGCCACGAGGGGCTTGACAGCACGAGGGAAAATCTATCGCTTATGACGGAAGGAGTCAAACTCGACGATCTGGAATTCAGCCGACAAGAGTTGTGGTATGCCATTCATACCAAGCCTCGCCAGGAGGACTTCGCCGAGGCCAACTTGCGCAATCTGGGATTGCCGACCTTCAATCCGAAGTTGAAGGAGAGAAAGCTCATTCGAGGCGTTCGGCAAGACGTCATCAAGCCGTTGTTTCCCAGTTATATCTTCTGCAAATTTCGCTGCCGGGACTTTCTCCGGGCGGTCAAGTATGCGCGCGGCGTTCGCGACATCGTTCGTGCCGGCGATATTCCCATCCCCGTGGGCGAGGAGATCATCGCCGTCATCCGTCAGCGCATGCGAGGTGGGTACGTGGTCATCGAACCGCCCAAATTCAACCCCGGCGATAAGGTGGTGGTCGAGGATGGACCCTTGCGAGGATTCGTCGGCATCTTCGAGCGGGAGACCAAAGATTCGGAGCGCGTCGTCATCCTGCTGAATACGATTAAATATCAAGCGCGGGTGGTGATGGAGCGAGAGCATTTGAAGAAGCTCTGATCGGAAGGGAGCTCATCTTCATCCTCGGCGAGCGCAGCATGGAGAAGAGATTATGGCAACGTATCTGGTGACCGGGGGGGCGGGATTCATCGGATCGCACCTGGTCGAAGCCTTGGTGAATCGAGGAGAGCGCGTTCGCGTTTTGGACAATCTCAGCGAGGGGAAGATGGAAAACATGGCCTCGGTGATCGATCGCATCGAGTTCATGCAGGCCGATGTTCGCGATCCTGAGGCGGTGCGAGCGGCCGTCGAAGGCGTGGATTACGTCCTTCATCAAGCAGCGTTACGCTCAGTACCTCGCTCGGTGGACGATCCGCTGTCCACTAACGACGTGAACATCACCGGGACGCTCTATCTGTTGCGGGCGGCCCATCAGGCTGGTGTGAAGCGGGTGGTCTGTGCGTCGTCTTCGTCCGTCTATGGTGGGAGCGCTGACGCCCGGCAATCAGAATCGCAGTTGCCGGCGCCCCTCTCTCCCTATGCCGTATCCAAAATCGCCGACGAATATTACTGCGCCGTGTTCACCAAGACGTATGGATTGGAGACGGTGAGTCTGCGCTACTTCAACGTATTCGGTCCGCGCCAGGATCCGGCATCCGAGTATGCGGCGGTCATTCCCCGCTTCATCCTCGCCGCCCTGAACGATGAGCCGCTGGAGATCCACGGCGATGGTTTGCAGTCGCGGGATTTCACCTACGTGGAGAATGTCGTCGAGTTCAATCTCTTGGCGGCGACGGCGCCGGATATTGCCGGCGAGGTATTCAACGTCGGATGTGGCCAGAGCTATCAGGTGCTCGAGATCAAGGCCTATCTGGAAAAGATTCTGGGGAAGTCGTTGAAGTTCTATCACACGCCGCCGCGAAAGGGCGACGCCCGGTATACGTGCGCCGATATGAGTAAGGCTCGGCGGATGTTGGGATACGAACCGAAAATTCAGTTCGAGGATGGGTTGCGCCGGACGCTGGCGTATTTCCAACAGTGGATGAACCAGGGGATGGATTCGACATCATGATCGATCTGCACACACACACGAGCATTTCCGATGGAACGCTTTCGCCGACCGAACTCGTTCGCGCCGCTCAGGAGAAGCATCTGGAGGCGGTGGCCGTGACCGATCATGATATCGTCGATGGATTGCCCGAAGCGCTGGCCGCCGGGCGAGAGATCGGTCTTCTGGTCATTCCCGGCGTCGAAATCAGCGCCGACAGCCGGGCCGGATCGATGCACATATTGGGATATTTCATCGATTATCGGGATGCGTCATTTCGGCGCGCGCTTCAGCAATTGCGTCAATATCGGAATGAGCGCAACCCCAAGATCGTGGCCAAACTCAATCAACTGGGCATGGCCCTCTCCTACGAAGAGGTCAAGGCCAAAGCCGGTCGCGGAGCCGTGGGGCGTCCGCATTTCGCTCAGGTGCTCGTCGAGAAGGGATACGTGCGATCGACGCAGGAGGCGTTCGATAAATATCTCAAGGCGGGCGCGCCCGCTTATGTGGATAAGAAACGCTTGGCTCCCGCCGAAGCCATCGAACTCATTCATCGCGCCGGCGGGCTCGCCGTGATGGCCCATCCGGTCCGACTGAAGGTGCGCGATGAGCAGGATCTGGCGGCGCTCATCCAGGAGGTCGTCGATTGTGGCCTCGACGGGATCGAAGCCTACTATAGCGATCATAGTCGCGAGCTGACGCGCTGGTTGCTCGACATGGCGCGACGATTCGATCTGCTCGTGTTCGGAGGGAGCGATTTTCATGGCGACCATAAGCCTCATATCGACCTCGGCGTGGGTCGGGGAGATCTGGCCGTTCCCGTCGAATTATTGAAGCCCATCGAACGGCGTTTGGGAAGAAGCCTTGGCGACGTCGATGGCCGATGAGCGATCGCAGGTTCGCCGGGAACGGGGCACCGCTCGATGTGGCGGATCGAGGACATCAGAACAATGGATGGAGGATGAGACATATGCCCGAAGGATTCACCGTGTGGTTCACCGGATTGCCCAGCTCGGGGAAGAGTACGTTAGCGCGCCTGCTGGAGCCGGTGATTCAGCGACGAGGATTACACGTCGAAGTGTTCGATGGAGACGAGGTGCGACAGCACCTCTCCAAAGGATTGGGATTCTCCAAGGAGGATCGCGATGAGAATATTCGTCGCATCGCCTACGTCGCCGGATTGGTGACGCGCACCGGCGGTGTGGCCATCACCTGCGCCATCTCCCCTTACCGGGCGCTTCGCCAGGAAGCGCGACAGCGTATCGGACGATTCGTCGAAGTGTTCGTTCAGTGTCCCGTCGAAGAATGCATCGAGCGGGATGTCAAGGGGCTGTACAAAAAGGCGCTCAGCGGCGAAATTCAGAATTTCACCGGAATCTCCGATCCTTATGAGGAACCGGAGAATCCGGAGGTGGTGGTGGAGACTCATCGGGAATCGCCCGAGGAGAGTCTCTCTAAGATCGTGCGGCGACTGGAGGAACTGGGCTATCTGCCGCCGGAAGGATTTGGTGGGTTGACGCCGGTCCCCGTGCCCACGTATCTCTATCGGGAGATCCAGCGGCGACTGGATCGAAGCCGATTCCACGATGTTTCTCATTACGTGACGCATCTGCTCGTCCAAGCGCTCGATGATCTCCAAGAGATGCCCATCACCGACCAGCAGCGCCAGCAGATTCTGGGGCGATTGAAGGAGCTGGGCTACGTGGAGTGAGCGACGGATACGAGCATGGTGACCGACAAGATGGTGATGCTCGCTGTGATGGAGGTTGATACCGATGATTCCTAAACCTCATGGAGGTAAACTCGTCGATCGCGTGTTGAGTGGCGAGGAGCGAGATCGAGTGCTCGCCGAGGTGGGCACGCTTCCTCAGTTGACGCTTCATGCCGAACTGGCCACCGACGTGATGAACCTGGCCACCGGCGTATTCAGTCCGCTGGAAGGATTCATGAACGAGGACGATTATCGAGGCGTGCTCTATCATAAGCGCCTCGCTAATGGTCTCCCGTGGACGATTCCCATTGTGCTCGACGTCGGCGAAGAAGACATCCGGCGGCTCGGACATCCGACGGTGCTCGTCTACGATGGTCGTCCGGTGGCGCTGTTTCATCCCGGGAAGCCCTTCCGATACGATAAGGAAGAGTTTGCCCGACACGTGTACGGAACGACCGATCGCCGGCATCCGGGCGTGGCGCGCCTGGAGGGCATGAAGGAATGGCTCGTGGGTGGGGAGGTCGATCTCATCCAGGAGATCGAAACGCCATTTTATAAATATAGTCTCCGGCCGATCGAAACCCGCGTCTTATTTGAGACCAAGGGCTGGCGCACGGTGGTCGGCTTTCAAACCCGGAACGTTCCTCACCTCGGACATGAATACGTGCAGAAGACGGCGCTCACCTTCGCCGATGGACTGTTCATCAATCCGGTCATCGGTCGCAAGAAGTCTGGCGATTTCAAGGACGAGGTCATCCTCAAAGCGTATGATGCGCTGATGGCGCACTATTATTTGAAAGAGCGCGCCGTGATGGCCATCTTGCGGACGGAGATGCGCTATGCCGGTCCTCGAGAGGCCATCTTCCACGCCATCGTGCGGAAAAACTTCGGCTGTACCTATTTCATCGTGGGGCGCGACCATGCCGGCGTGGGCAATTTCTATCCGCCATATGCTGCGCAGGAGATCTTCGACGAGTTTCCCGATCTCGGCATCATGCCGCTCTTTTTCAAGGCGTTCTTCCATTGCCGTCGCTGTGGCAGCGTGGCCAATGAGAAAACCTGTCCCCACGGCGAGGAAGATCGACTGAACTTCAGCGGCACGCGATTGAGAGAACTCCTCTCCAAGGGTGAGGTGCCGCCCAAAGAACTCATTCGGCCCGAAGTCGCCAGGATCATCATCGAATTCGGAGATCCGTTCGTCGCCTGAGGGCGAGCGGTGAAACGCTCATCAGCGGGGACGGCCGGTTCTCATTCGTCACTCGTCCCACCTGGTGCCGCGCGCCCGATGACGCGGCGAAGGGCAACAGTCGCCAGTTCCGGCTCGGTCGATCGGGAATGAGGCGATGGCGGGTCACCCATTCGATGATGAGCGCGCGGATGTCCCGATGAGAGCGATAGACGATGGGGGCCCGTTTCAGCATCGTGTACCCTCCACCCCCATTGACGCGGTAGTTGTTAGTGGCCACGCGGAACGTTTGATCTGGCTCGACGGGTTTCCCTCGAAACGTCAGATTGACGATACGATCTCCCACGGGGCGGCGAAGGTCGATATCGTATCGGACGCCTTCGGCGGTATCGAAATTGAAGCCGGGAACGTCTGGATTCACCAGCTCGCGTGGCGTGGCTCCCGGGCGGTAAGGGAGGAAGTATCGCGCCGCATGTTCCAATGCTCGTTTGAGTTGGTCGCCGGTCAGTTCGACGACGACGAGCGTATTCTCGTAAATATAGAGGCTGGCGATTTGCCGTACGGTCACCGGTCCAGCCGGGATGTGAACCGAGGGATTGAACATGGCGGCCAGGGAGATGTCGGCTTTCCCCGCGTCCAGTTGCACCCGATGAATGAGGTCCAGAATGGCCGTGTCCTTGAAGCGCGCCTCGCGTCCATCCAGATCCCTGACTGTCTGACCAATCACCGTATCGAGCCAGGCTTCCGTTCGTTGATGGTATGGTCTGGCCAGATCCAAAATCTCCGGATCGGCGGTGACGGTGTCATCGGCGGGAATCAATCGACCGTGCTTGGCCACCACCTGCCATCGCCCATCTGCCTTTCGTTCCAAGCTGAGATCGACGCGGGCCAGATTCTCCGCCCACCGACCGGCGTTGACCAACAAGACGCCGTTGACCAATGCCTCCGGGACCCGCCGATGCGTGTGCCCCATGAAAATCACGTCCACATCGGGAACGGATTGGGCAATCTCATAAGCACGATTCTCGCCGGGAACTTCGGACGGCCGACGACGTCCCGTCTTCAGATCGCGATCCAGTCCCATGTGAGCGGCGATGACGACGACGTCACATCGTTCCTTCCGGCGGAGAACGGGAACCCACCGCGAGGCTTCCTCTAGGGCATCGCGAAATTCCAATCCGGCATAGTTCTCCCGGTTCTCCCACATCGGCACTCCAGGAGTCGTCAGCCCGAGAATGCCCACCCGCACGCTCCCTACTTCGCGGATGGCATAAGGCGCGAAATAATTCGATCCATCGCTTTGGCGAGTGATGTTGGCCGAGAGCCAGGGGAAGCCGGCTTGACGCCGCGCCTTGTCGATCACCTGGAGACCGAAATTGAATTCATGGTTCCCGACCGTCATGGCGTCATAGCCCATGTAACTCATGACCAGCATCATGGGATCGGGCCATGACGGCGCTTTGGTGTGGTGGTAATAGACGAGTGGCGTGCCCTGAAGGCAGTCGCCATTGTCGATGAGGAGCGTATTGGGTTGCTCCCGGCGAATCCGCTTGACGAGGGTGTAGATCTTGGCCAGACCGCGATTGGCCGGCCGATCGGTATAATAGTCGATCGGATAGATGTTCCCGTGAACATCGGTCGTGCTGAGCAGCGTGATCGAGGTCCGCGCTGGCGGATCGACGTGGAGACGCTCGATGCTCCATCCGCTCAAGCGGAGAAGAGCGAAAGTGAGGAATAAAAAGACAACGCCAAACAATCGCCCTCGGCGTTCTTTCATATCGATCGGTCTTCCAGTTCTTCGATCGGGCGAGTAATTATGAATCAATCTGCGAATCGGCGGCAAGCTGGTGAGGGGTCGATCGGTAATAGGTTCACCCTGCATCGTAGGAGTGAGTGGCCATCATCGCCGATGGGTGGAGGGCAGAGAAGACCGGTGGGCTCGGCGGTCGAACGGTGTTCGCTGGGAGACGGTCGTCTCTCCAGCGCGCCAATCAGCAGCTGGGAGTCCCCGGGGGGGATGCGCGCCCAAGGAAGCGATCTTTCATGTGGCCGGGCATGAAGCATCCGTCGTGGTTGACCTCTCCAGGCTCTGGCCTACATTGACAATCGGCGATCTCTTTGGTAGGGTTCCACCCTCGTTGTCATCGAGCGTAGAATGGAGTTCGGACGCAGGGAGGAGAAAGCAGGATGAATCGCCTTCGAATACTTATCGCGCTGCTCATCGTGATCGCCGTTTCCGGAGTTCTCGCTACCGCCTCCATGCCGCCGCGGGCAGTTCAGGAGCCCGAGGAACTCACCGTCGTCCCTCGCACGCCGGTGGTGTACGAAGGGATGCGAATTCAAGCCGGATTGCAACTCCCTGACGGAACCTGGAAAACGCGACCGGTTCAGCAACGAATTCCTTGCATCGGGAAGATCACCGCTGGCATTCCCATCTTCTCGGCGGTGCAGGTCGAGCAGGTGGGTTCCGGGCCCGAATGGAAAGAGGTTCCCATCGAATTCAAAGATATTGAGCGAACGTTCACCACCCGTGTGCTCATCGTTCCCACCGAGGGTGTCATCGATGATCTGCAAGTGAACGTGCCCGCCGCCGGTCGGTTACTTCGCATTGAGGCGGAAACGGCCGCGCCGATTGCCGTCATGGAATTGGTCGGCGAGACGACGCTCGAATTGGAGCTTCCTCGGATCACCCGCGAGATCGCCAAGATTGTGTTGAACATATTGGATCTCCGACGGAATATCAATCTGGACGAGGCGCTGAGTCAACTGGAGATTCCTAATATGCATCTGCGATGGATCCCCGTTTCTGCCGAAGGCATCGTCGAATTCGTCTCTCCTGATCCGAATATGCCTCCTGGATTGCAACAGCAACTGGCCAATATGGACACCGTTCGCATTCATATCATTGGGGCTGGATCGTTGCGGCTGCTCCGCTGAGGCGGACCATCCCACGGTCTCCGTGCATTCGAGTTCGACGTCTTCGTCGATTCTCCCGGCTTCGCTCGATCTCGTCAGAGGCGGAGCCTCCCACTTGCTTGACTCGTTTCCATCGGGGAGATTACCATCAACGGTGATGGTGCGGAAGAAACTCGTTCTCATCGATGGCATGTCGAACGTCTATCGCGCGTATTTTGCCATCCCTCGGCTCTCCAACCGTCAGGGACTGCCCACCAATGCCATTTATGGATTCACGACCATGCTACGGAAGGTTCTCAAAGACGAGCGGCCGGATTATATCGCCGTCGTCTTTGACACGGAAGAGCCCACTTTCCGGCACGAGATACACCCCGAGTATAAGGCGAATCGGGCGGAAATGCCCGACGATATGGCCTTGCAGATGCCTTACATCCTTCGCGTCTGTGAAGTCTTGCGCATTCCCGTGCTGAAATTTCCCGGCTACGAAGCCGATGATGTCATTGGGACGCTGGCTCGACGTGCCGAGAAAGAGAAGATGGACGTCGTCATCGTGTCCAATGATAAGGACCTCTGCCAGTTGGTCGACGATCACGTCGTCGTGGTGAAGGCCGACCGGCAGACGACCACGGTGCTCGATCGCCAAGGCGTTGAAGAACGGCTGGGCGTGCCACCGGAAAAGGTCGTTGATGCATTAGCTCTGTGGGGCGATGCCTCCGACAATATCCCCGGCGCGCCGGGCATTGGTGAGAAGGGCAGCGCACAGATCATCAAGCAGTTCGGGTCGTTGGAGAACGCGCTCGCCCATTGGGATCAAGTCAAGCGGAAATCGTATCGCGAAGCGCTTCGCGATTATCGAGAGCAAATCCTGAAATCGCGCGAGCTGGTCACGATCAGGACCGATCTTCCCATCGATATTGATTGGGAGGCGCTTCGGTATCGGGAGCCGGACATCGATGAGACGGTGGCGTTGTTCACCGAGTTAGACTTCGCGTCGTTGCTCAAGGATTTCATCGATGCCAAGAAGGTCGCCGCCCGGCCGTCTCGCGCCGCTCGACCGATTGGAGAACCGGCGGGCGAATATCGCCTGGTGACCGACCACCGGGAGGCCCGACGAATTCTGGATGGACTCTGGGAGCGCGATCGTTTCGCGTTCGTCCTGGATATGAAAGCTGGCCAGGTGAGGGGCGTTGCCTTGGCCACTCAACCGCGCTCGGCCAGCTACATCGATCTCACCACGAGCGGTCTCTCGCTTGACGATTTCCAGGAAGCGTTCGAAAACGGCCTGTTGGCCAAGACGACGCACGATTTGAAGCAGACGCTCAAGCTGTTCATGCCTCGTCGTATGACCATCGAGGGGTTGATCGATGATGTCATGATCGCTTCCTGGTTGTTAGATCCCAATCGCGGGAAATACGATCTGGCCACCATGGCGCGGGAGCACTTGGGGATCGATATGCCCACCGAGGCGACGGCCGAGCATCTGGCCGAACAGGCCGATGTCATCTGGCGATTGACCGGCGAGTTGCGACAGCAGTTGAAAGAGAAGGAACTGGAGAAGCTCTACGAAGAGATGGAACTCCCGCTCGTGGAGATCTTGGCCGACATGGAACTGGCTGGCATCCGCGTTGATCCTCAGGTCCTCAAGGAGGTAGGCGAGGAACTGGAAGCCGAGTTGGAGGACCTCTCCCAGAAGATTTATCGCGAAGCGGGACGGGAATTCAACATCAACTCGCCTCAGCAACTGGCCGAAGTGTTCGAGGCGCTACACATTGAAGTCACGCGTAAGACGAGAAAAACGGGGCGCATGTCGACCAGCGCCGATGTTCTGGAGGGATTAGCGTCTCAATATCCCATCGCCCGGTACGTCCTGGAGTACCGCGAATTGGCCAAATTGAAGGGAACATACGTGGACGCGCTGCCCAAACTGATCGATCCCCGCACCGGTCGGATTCACACGACGTTCGATCAGACGGGGACGGCGACCGGTCGACTCTCATCGAGGAATCCCAACCTGCAAAACATCCCCATTCGCTCCGAGCGCGGGCGCGAGATTCGCAAAGCGTTCGTCGCCGCTCCCGGTCATCGACTCATCTCCGCCGACTACTCGCAGATCGATTTGCGCGTCCTGGCGCATATGACGGGCGATGAGGCGATGACGCGGGCGTTTCGTGAGGGGCGCGATATTCACGCCGAGGTCGCCCGCACGGTATTCGGAGCCAAGACGGAAAAAGAGGAGCGAGAGTTGCGTCGTCTGGCCAAGATCGTCAATTTCGCCATCGCTTATGGCATCGGCGCATTTGGCCTCTCTCAACGGGTGGGTCTCTCGCGAAGAGAAGCGCAAGCCGTGATCGAGAATTATTATCGACGGTATCCGGGCGTCCGTCGCTACATGGAAGAGACGCCCAAGCTGGCGCGGAAACAGGGCTTCGTCCGAAGTCTCTGTGGGCGCATCCGCCCCATTCCCCAGATCGCAAACAAAAATTACGCCGTTCGTCAGCGCGCCGAGCGCGAAGCCATCAATGCGCCCATTCAAGGCGGCAGCGCCGATATCTTCAAATTGGGCATGATTCGCGTCTATCGGGCGTTGAAACGAGAGGGCCTCAAGGCGCGCATGATCCTTCAGGTTCACGATGAGCTCCTTCTGGAAGTTCCTGTCCGGGAGGTCAAACGGGTGCGCGAGCTGGTCAAACGGGAGATGGAACGGGCTTATCCATTGCGCGTTCCGCTGGTCGTCGAGGTCGGCGAGGGGAAGAATTGGTTGGAAGTCAAGTAGAGGCGAATGGGTAGCGAACCTTCATCGAGATATCGGGGGGGCCGAGCGTGGGCGTAGAAAAAGGATCGATGATTCTCGTCACCGGGGCGACCGGATTCATCGGTCGTCGCTTGACGGCGGCGCTCGATGACCGCGGATATGAGGTCGCCGTTCTGTCGCGCCAGCCACGGCGCGCGCAGGAGCGCGTGCCTCGAGTTCGGCTCGTCGAGGCCTGGAATCCACTTTCGGAACCCGCTCCCCTCCACATCATCGAGCGCGCGCAAGGCATCGTTCATCTGGCCGGGGAGACGGTGGCCGGCCGCTGGACCGAAGCGCGAAAGCGAGCCATCCGCGACAGCCGCGTGCAGGGGACGCGAAATCTGGTCGCCGCCATGGCGCAGA
>RFHM01000087.1 GCA_003696865.1 Acidobacteriota bacterium
CACCGTCGAAAGGAACATCAGTTGATCGAAGAGAGAACGTCCAGCGCCGACTCGACTCCGCAAAACGGCGTGTGACGGCGCGGCTATCGTGTTGGGGAGGCTCAAAAGGTGCGCAGAGCCGCCATTACAGTTCGACTGTCCGGAGGATTTCGTAAGATGACGACGCGCCCTCGCGGTCCCCAAACCGCTGGATCGGTGACGGTGAAAATGGCTACCGTCGGAATGCCCGTTGCCGCCGCCAGATGCGTAATGCCCGAATCGTTTCCCACGTACGCCGAGCATCTCTCCAATAGAGCGGCCAGGTCAATGAGGGAGAGAAGGGGGAGGCGAATGAGCCGATGGGTTGAACCGGCGTCGAGTCGTGATGAAATTGAGGAGAGGAACCTCTCCACGATGTGATGGTCGGCCGGCCCTTCGATGACCGCTACCGAGAGGCCACTTCGGATGAGCCTCCACGCCAGCTCAACGAACCGCGACGTGGACCAGCACTTCTCGGGACTGCCGCTCCCCGGATGCAGGGCGATCACACGCTCTCCCCTGAGGCCCAGTTGATTCCACAAACGCTCTGCTCGCTGACGATCTCGCTCGGTGAGGAAAAGGCGGGGGACACGGTCCTCGTCGCTGATACCCAGAGGAGCAAGCGTAGACAGCAGATGATCGACAACGTGAATGCCGCATCCGTCCGGCGGTCGCGAGCGCGCGATGATCGTCTGAGCGGGCATTCGCTCTAACGTGCGCCGGTACGTCTCGTCATCGGCTCCAAACCAGGAGATGATGAGATCGAAGTCGGCGACATAGCGGGCCAGCTCCGCGGGGAGTTCCCCGACGAATAACCGATGAAGAGGGTACGCGTCGATTGAGGCCACGCGATCGACGTAGAAACGCTGTTCGGCCAGGATGCCGATATGAGGAATGCCCAGCAGTTCTATGCTGGCCGGGAGAAAACGCCGTCGCACGGCTCCTATGGCCGGCAAGGCCAGGATGAAATCACCAATCGCGCCGGTATGAATGATGAGGATCTTCGATGGCTTCACGCTCGTGTCGACGTCGCTTCGGGCGGTGGTGATGAATCGGTCGTCGACGAGCCGTCATCGGGATGTTCCAGACGGATGAGGAGATCGTGTCCTCGGTACTCGGCCCCGGCCACGCGCGCTTTCAGGAGCTTATGGGGGAGGAGGATATGCCGCTTGAAGCTCCCAATACGCACGATCAATTCATTGGCATCGCGGTAAAGATCGATATGTTCTTTATCGGCGAACGGGAGGTGGATTTTCAGAACGTAGCCACCATCGGCGCTCATGAATTCATAGGGCTTCCGGGTATAGAGAATGTCCGTGGGATCCAACTCGCCATACAATGCCGCCGCCATTCGCGCCAGCCCCTGGAGGCCGACAATTTGATCATCGAACAACTCGATTTTCATGATCGGCAGGGGGGCGAAATATTCTTCGATCTGCTCGATATAGCCGGCCTGCGTGGTCACCCATTTCTTGAAATAGTCATCGGCCACTCCGGTGGGGAAGAGCTTATTGACGATGATGGCATCGACGGCGATCTCATAGAGGCAAAGGTACATGAAGGCGCGCTGCGTTTCTTTGAGCACGACCTTTTCGGCGTTGGTGATCAATCGCGCCGTGGTCACCTGGTGGTCGAGGAGCACGCGATCAATGCCTTTGAGCCGCTCATACAGCCGCTCGATGGCCGCATAGTAACTATCCTCCGGCAAGGGGATCGGGGAGATGGATTTGGCCACCGGTCGGACCATCTTCATGACCGTACGCTCGAAATTGAACAGCTTATCCATGAACCAATCCAGAGCCGAGGGCAGGCTGATGAATCGCAGCGCTTCTCCGGTCGGCGCGCAATCCAGGATGATGAGATCATAAGCGTTCTCTTCGATATATTGATTCAAGTAGAGCAAGCCAACGACTTCTTCCATTCCCGGGAGGATGGCCATCTCTTCGGCCATGATGTCCTGCAGTCCGGCCGACCGAAAAACGGCGGCGAAATACTTGTAGATCTCTCCCCAATAGCGCTCCATCTCTTCCTGCACATCGATTTCCTGAATCCACAGGTTATCGCCGACCCGGATGGGCCGACCCCTGTTTTTCTCGTGCAGGCTCACCGGGAGATCGAAAGCGTCCGAGAGGCTGTGGGCGATATCCAATGACATGACCAATGTCCGGTATCCCCGCTCGGCCGCCTTCAGGCCGGTGGCTGCCGCGACCGACGTTTTCCCTACGCCCCCTTTGCCCGAGAAGAGAATGATGCGCCGTTTCATCACCATCAATTATCTCAGAAAGGCCCGCCGAGGAGCAACCGTCATCCCGGTGACATCCCGATGCTCGCGACTCAAGTTTGTCTCCGTTCACACATTCGGATACAATAGAGCCTCTCCGAAGGGAGGACGATACATGCTATTGGTCATCGATGTGGGGAACACGAATATGGCCTTAGGTGTCTACGATGGTCCCGAACTGGTGGCCAGTTGGCGGCTGACCACCGATCGGCAGCGCACGGTGGACGAGTTGGGCATTCTTTGCCGGAATCTCTTTCATCTGGCCGGCCTGGAGTTCCAGAATATCAAAGCCATTATCATCAGCTCGGTTGTTCCCCCACTGGACTTTCCGCTACGGAAGATGGCCATCACCTACTTTCACATCGATCCTCTTTTCGTGGACGCGACGACGCCCACGGGGATGCCCATTCGCTATGAGAACCCCATGGAAGTGGGCGCCGATCGTATCGCCGATGGCGTCGCGGCCATGGCCAAGTATGGGACGCCCTGCGTGGTCGTCGATTTTGGGACGGCGACGACCTTCGACGTCATCTCCCGTCAAGGCGAATATCTGGGGGGCGTCATCTGTCCCGGCATCACCATCTCGGCCGAAGCCCTGTTCAAACAGGCGGCCAAATTGCCTCGCGTGGACATTCGCCGGCCGCGCTCGGTCATCGGGACCTCGACGGTGAGCAGTATCCAGTCGGGGCTCTATTACGGATACATCGGGCTGGTCGATGGGATTCTCCAGCATCTGGTCGGTGAACTGGGGGAAGACACTCATGTGGTGGCGACCGGTGGGTTGGCTCATCTCATCGGTCGAGCTTCCCGGTACATTCAGGCCATCGATGATAATCTCACGTTGGAAGGATTGCGGATCATCTATGAGCGAACGAGGAGCGAAGGAAATGAGACGCCGTGAAGCGGGAATAGACGATGCCCCCTTCGATGCGGTGGGCGAAACGCCTCTGCCCAGCGATGATTTCGTCGTCAATTACTTCAACTACTTCACGGAAATCGAGGAGCATTTCGTTCGCCGGCGAGGCAAGCACCTGTACATCTCATCGCTGGATTGGGCGCTCATCGAGAGCTGGAAGGACATGGGAATACCGCTCCACGTCGTTCTTCGAGGCATCGACCGCGTCTTCGATGCCTATGAGGCCAGCGGCCGGGCAGCAGAGGGGAAGCTGATCAATTCCATCCTCTATTGCCAGCAAGAAGTGCTCAATTGTTTCCAGGAATACAAGCGAGCCCGTGTCGGGGCCGGCGCCGATGGAGCGGATCCTTCGGAGGGAACCGGCGCAGAAGCGGCCCCGTCATCTTTCTCGCGAGAGCGCCTTCTGGAATTCTTGAACGGGCGGCAGCGGGCATTGGATCGATATGCCGCCTCACTGGAGGGGAATGAATCGATGGCCGCTCTCGGCGAGGCCCTCGAACGGTCCATCGCGCGCCTCAACGAGATCATCCAGGACGTGGCGTCGGCTGAAACGCTCGATTTGGAAGGGATGGAGCAGGAATTGAGTCGATTGGAAGAGGTGATCTACGAGGGGCTTCTCCAATGCGTCACGGCGAAGGAATTGGAGGCGGTGCGGAAAGAGGGCCAGCGACAGCTTCGCGACTTCAGGAAGCGCATGAGCAAGGAACTCTATCAACAAACCCTCGATCATTACATCGCCAAGCGACTTCGCGAGAATTATCGCATTCCGCGCCTGAGTCTCTTCTACATGTGAATTCGCTCAGCGCATAAAAACATTTCAGGGGAGCGTGAGAGTGACGTGACGATTGATGACTGGCGCCATCGCATCGACGAGATTGACAAGCAGCTCCTGGAATTGCTCAACCATCGCGCGGCCTGTGCCATCGAAATCGGGCGGCTCAAGCAGCAGCAGCGGCGAGCCATCTACTCGCCCGAGCGAGAAGAAGAGGTGATCGCTCGGGCACTCCGATATAATCGAGGACCACTCGATGAACGGGCTATCCGACGGCTGTTCACCGTCATCATCGAGGAATCGCGACGATTGGAAGCCCGGGCCGCACAGCACGTCGAGGCCGAGGACGTCGATCCATGATCGGGCACTCTGGCCTCCGAGTCGATTCCGCCTCATCCAAGCCCGGGTTGTTCGTCGGGATTCGGCCACAGATGGCGAGGCGCAGAGTATTCATGGAGATGTCGCCGATGAGCTGCCGCCCGGCTGGAAGATGGCTTTGTCGATCTGAACGTTGAAGGCGACGTCGGTGAAGCGAATCTCCTGGACGCGCTGATCATTCTCATACCGCACAACTCGGAAGGGAACCAGCGTTTGTTGCACGACGCGAAAGTCGTAAAAGGATTCCCGGACGTGGACCGTCTCCTGCTGAGCCGGATCGGTGAAATCGAACTCCAGATGGAGAATGCGCCAGGTCTTGGCGCTGATGTAGAAGCGCGTTTTGGATCCGTCAGCGTGTGTCATATCGACGACGTGGAGACGAATGCCACTTCTTTTCTCTTCGCCAATGTACTCGAGTTGAGCCCCGAATTCCTGGGATCGTAGAAAGGCTTCGTAGTTGTGAATGAGATCGGCTTTGAAGGCCGCTTCACTGCGAAGATAGAGTACGATCGGGTTCCCATCCTCGGCACCCCAAATACGCTTGCCGTCATAGGCGATGGTCAGGGTTGGTGCCGTGGGCAATTTCAGATCCAGTCGCGTCAAATCTTCGGGCACTTTCAGTCGCCGGATGAATCGAATGGTGATGTCTCCCTCGCGCGGATGGTCTGTTCCCGTGTACAGCTTGATCAACCCTCGAAGCTTCCCCGTCTGTCTGAGGAGGACGGCCAGGCCACCATACGCGGCCACCGTATTTTTGAACACGGTGATAAGCTTCTTCTTGGTTTTGTCCTTGGGGACAGCGGGGTGTGAAAAACTGCACACGCAGGTCAGACAAAGCAAGATGATGAATCCTCTTCGCGCCATGGACTTTCTTATCATAGTCGAGGCCCCTCCCCAACGGCAAGCATCATCCTCGTTCATTTTCGTGTGCTCATCGTCTTCGGCCAAACCCGCCACCTCCGGGAGTCTCGATGCGGATGCGGTCTCCGGCGCGGGCCTCGATGGTGAACTTGCCCGGCAGCCGGCGTCGATGGTGGTCCCTGATCAGATAGGCTCGGCCCGGTTTGCCCGCTTCACCCCCCTGGAGACCATAGGGAGCGAACTTCCGACGGTCCGAAAGGAGTGAGATGCGGGCATCGGTCAATAGCTCGATCTCTCGAATGACGCCGTCGCCGCCCCGGAATCGACCGCGGCCACCGGAGCCACGACGAATGGCGTATCGCTGAACGCGAAACGGGAAGGCATATTCCAGCGCTTCGATGGGCGTATTCAGCGAGTTGGTCATATGGGTGTGAATCGCTGACAGGCCGTCGCGTCCCGGTCGGGCTCCCATCCCGCCAGCGATCGTCTCGTAATAAGCGAACAACTTGCCGGTGCGCGGATCGCGGCCTCCCAGCGA